>DASYMV010000192.1:0-7455 GCA_036008865.1 Pseudonocardiaceae bacterium
CTCCGGGTCCTCGCGGAACGCCTTCGCCCGCTCGGCGAAGATCAGGTAGTTCCGCATGCACGCCGCGGCCGAGGCCCACACGCCCGAGAGGTCCTCGGTCCGCGCCGGCTTGAAGTCGAAGTGGCGCGGACCGCTGTACCCGGCGCGCTCCAGCAGGTCGACGAGGAAGAACGCGGTCTTCACGTCACCGTTGCCGAAGCGCAGGTCCTGGTCGTAACGCGGCCCGTTCTGGCCGTTGAGGTCGATGTGGAAGAGCTTGCCCTGCCACAACGCCTGCGCGATGCCGTGCACCACGGACAGGCCCGCCATCTGCTCGTGGCCCACCTCGGGGTTGACCCCGACCCGGTCCGGGTCCTCGAGGCGGTTGATGAACGCCAGCGCGTGGCCGACGGTCGGAAGGAGGATGTCGCCTCGCGGCTCGTTGGGCTTCGGCTCGATCGCGAACCGGATGTCGTAGCCCTGCTCGCGGACGTAGCCGCACAACAGGTTCAGCCCCTCCGCATAGCGGTCGAGGGCGAGGCCGACCTCCTTGGCGGCGGGCGACTCCGCACCCTCCCTGCCACCCCACAGCACGTACGTCGTCGCGCCGAGCTCCGCGGCCAGGTCGATGTTGCGTCGCACCTTGCGCAGTGCGAACCGGCGGATGTCGCGGTCGTTCGCGGTGAGCGCGCCGTCCTTGAAGACCGGATGGGTGAACAGATTCGTGGTGGCCATCGGCACGACGAGGCCGGTCGCGTCGAGAGCCTTGCGGAACGCGGCGACCCGCTCGTGGCGCTCGGCGTCCGAGGCGCCGAACGGGATCAGGTCGTCGTCGTGGAAGGTCACGCCCCAGGCGCCGAGCTCGGCGAGCTTCTCCACCGCGTGCACGGGGTCGAGGGGATCGCGGGTGGGCTCGCCGAACGGGTCGGCGCCCCGCCAGCCGACGGTCCAGAGGCCGAAGCTGAACTTGTGCTCGGGCCGCGGGGTGTAGCTGTCGCTCATGACGTGTTCCTGTTCTCCGGGACAACGGTGGGATCGGCGAACACCTCCGCCAGCGCGGCGTGCGCGCCGCCTCGGACGGCGGCGGTGAAGCCGAGGTCCGACAGCACGAGTTCGCAGCCACCGGAGTCCGGCGCCAGCACCCGTGCCGAGATCTCGTCGCGGGCCGGGTCCAGCAGCCACTGGCCGAGCACCGCGAAGTAGCCGCCGAGCACCACGGCGGCCGGGTTGAGCACGTTGATCAGGATCGAGGCGCCCACACCGAGCGCAGTGCCGATCCCGCGCAGGGCGGCGAGTGTGCGCTCGTCGCCGGACGCGGCGCGCTCGCGGATGACCTCCAGCCTTGATTCGAGGTCCAGGGCGGCGTCGCGCACCGGGTCGTCGGCGTCACCGACCGCTCGCAGCAGCGCGCCGAGCCCGACCGAGGTCTCCCAGCATCCGACGCGTCCGCAACCGCAGCGCTGTCCCGCGGGATCGAGTGGCATGTGGCCGACCTCGCCGGTGAAGCCGGTGGCGCCGCGCAGCAGCGACCCACCGGAGATCACGCCGCCGCCGACGCCGATCTCACCGGTGAGGTAGAGCAGCTCGGAGGTCCCGGAGACGGCGTGCTCTGCCACCGCGGAGAAGTTCGCGTCGTTGTCCACCCCTGGCGTCACGCCGATGCGCTCGGTGAGTTCCGCGGCCACGGGCACATCGCGCCAGCCGAGGTTCGGGGCCAGCTTCACGACGCCGTCGGCGACGTCGATGAGCCCTGGCACGGCCACGCCGACACCCGCGACCCAGCGACCCCGCGCCTCGGCCTCGGCGATCTCTCGCGCCGCGAGCTTCGCCAGGACGTCCAGCGCGCCGGTGGGACCGAGCGCAACGAGGTCGCACGCGACCCGGTGGTGTCGAAGCAGGTCGCCCGCGAGGTCGAGGACGGCGACCGCGGCGTAGTCGACGTTGGCCTCCAACCCGATCGCGCACACACGTCCGGGATCCAGCTCCACCAGGGCGCCGGGACGGCCGAACTGACCGGGGGCCGGATCACCGAGCCGGACCAGACCGCGGTGGCCGAGCTCGGTGACCAGGCTGGACGTGGTGGCCTTGTTCAGCCCGGTGAGCCGCGCGAGCCCCGCACGCGAGTGGGGACCGCGGGTGCGCAGGGCCGTCAGCACCAGCGCCAGGTTCGCCCGGCGGAGGTCGGTCTGGTCCCTCGGTTCCACGTGTCACCCCACTTCGTTTACTGGTTCAACAAAGTAAGCGCGCGGGTGCTCGGGGGTCAATCCCCGTGTGCCGTCAGATCCCGTGGACCTGTCTGCGCGCGGCCGCGTACGCGGCGCGGACCTCCTCACCCGATCCCGTGTCGACGGGGTCGTGCAGTTCGGTGCGCAGCGTCCACGCCGGTGGTTCCGCGTCGCCGGACAGCGCCCACGCCGCCTGCCGGGCCGCCCCCAGTGCCACGTACTCCGCCGGGTCCGGGACCTCCACGGGGACGCCGAGGAGCACCGGAGCGATCGCGCGGACCGCCGCTGACCGTGCGGCCCCGCCGATCAGCAGCGCGCGGCGCACCGGCACTCCGGCGTCGCGCAACGCCGTCACGCCGTCGGCCAACCCGCAGAGCATGCCCTCCACGGCGGCCCTGGCGAGGTTCTCCGGCGTGCAGTTCGCCCGGCGCATGCCGGTCAGCGAGCCTGCCGCGTCCGGCAGGTCGGGCGTGCGCTCGCCGTCGAGGTAGGGCAGCAGCACCAGCCCTTCCGCGCCCGGACGTGCGCGCAGCGCCAAGGCGTCGAGCCCCGCGAGGTCCGTGCCGAGCAGCGCGGCGGTGGTGGTCAGCACGCGGGCCGCGTTGAGGGTGCACACGAGCGGCAGGAACCGCCCGGTGGCATCGCAGAACCCGGCCACCACCCCGGTCGCGTCGGCCGTGGGCTGCTCGGCGACGGCGAACGCGGTGCCCGAGGTGCCCAGCGACACGATCACGTCACCGGGACCGGCGCCGAGACCGAGAGCGGCGGCCATGTTGTCCCCGGTACCCGCGGCCAGCAGCACGCCGTCCGCCGTGTGTCCGGCCGCCTCTGCCGGGGCGAGGACGCGCGGCAGTTCGGGGCGGCGCCCGAACGCGTCGTCGAGCAGGTCGGGAAGCCATCGGCCGGACCTGGGGGAGAAGTACCCCGTCCCCGAGGCGTCGCCCCGGTCCGTGGCCGGCTCCGCACCGTCTCCCAGCCGCCAGGTCAGCCAGTCGTGCGGAAGCAGCACGCTGGCGACCCGGTCGGCGTTGGCGGGTTCGTGCTCCGCCAGCCAGGCGAGCTTCGTGATCGTGAAGCTCGCGACCGGCACCGAACCGGTGAGCGTCGCCCAGGTCTGCGACGGCATGCGCTCCACGAGCGAGCGCGCCTGACTGGCGGAGCGCACGTCGTTCCACAGCAGCGCCGGACGGACCACCTCACCGGCCTCGTCGAGCGCCACCATCCCGTGCTGCTGCCCGCCGACCGCGATCGCCCGCACCGGGCCGGGCGCGTCCTCGACCGCTGCGCGCATCGCGTCCCGGCACGCCGACCACCACGCGTCCGGGTGCACCTCGGTGCCGTCGGGATGCGGCGCCTTCCCCTCGGCGACCACTCGCCCGGATTCCGCGTCCACCACGAGAGCCTTCGTCGACTGGGTGGAGGAGTCGACTCCCATCAACAGTGTCACGGAGCGGCATCATGCGCCGTTGCGCGGAAAGTGCATAGTCCAGGGTGATGCGGGCTAACCAACCGGGGGCGGGGGCGAATCGCTACCGAAGGAGGCCACGTGACCAACACGCAGGAAGGTGGCCAGATCACTGGCACCAAGGACAAGGACTACAACCTCATCTGGTTCACGGAGGCGTGCTTGGACAACACGCTCCGGCTGGAGACCTACATCCAGGACGCGGAGCGCGACGGCGACAGCGAGGTGGCGGACTTCTTCCGCCGCGCGCAGGGCGAAAGCCGCAAGGGCGCCGAGCAGGCGAAGAAGCTCCTGGCCGACCGGCTGCGCGCCGGCTGACGCCTCACCCGGATGACGATCACACCGTCAAGGCCGTCTCGCGTGCGCGACGGCCTTGACGGCTCTTCGAGGACCGGTCAGCGCACCACCGGCGTCTCAGGCGCGAGCACCTTGCGTCGCAAGATCTTTCCGGTGGGGCCCTTCGGAAGCGAGTCCACCACCCAGACCTCGCGGGGGTACTTGTAGGCGGCCAGCCGTTGTTTGACGAACGCCTGCAACTGCTCGACGGTGGCGGACGAGTCCGATCGCAGCGCCACGGCGGCGGCGACTTCCTCACCGAGCGTGGCGTGCGGGACGCCGACGACCGCAACTTCGAGCACCGACGGGTGCTCGTAGAGCACCTCCTCGATCTCGCGCGGGTAGACGTTGTAGCCGCCGCGGATGATCAAATCCTTCTTGCGGTCCACGATGAAGTAGTAGCCGTCATCGTCCACAGTGGCCAGATCGCCGGTGCGGAACCACCCGTCCGGAATGGCCTCCCGCGTGGCCGCCTCGCGCTGCCAGTAGCCCTTCATGACGTTGTCACCGCGCACCGCGATCTCGCCGACCTCGCCGGGCGGCGCGTCCTCACCGTCCACGCCGACGAGCCGCATCTCCACTCCCGCGACGGGAATGCCGATCGAACCGGGCTTGCGCGGCCGATCGGGATGGTTGAACGACACCACGGGTGAGGTCTCCGAGAGCCCGTAGCCCTCCAGGATCACGCAGCCGAGCGCTGCCTCGAACGATTTCATGACCTCGACAGGCATGGCCGATCCACCGGACACGCACACGCGCAGCGTGGACACGTCGGCCCCGTCGCGGCCGGGGTGGTGGAGAATCGCCGCGTACATCGTCGGCACGCCCTCGAACACGGTGACCCGGTCGCGCCGGATGACCTCCAGCGCCTTCGCGGGGTCGAAGCGCGGGATGAGGGTGAGGCACGCGCCGGTCGACACCGCCGCGTTGAGCCCGCAGGTCAGCCCGAAGACGTGGAACAGCGGCAGGCAACCCATCACCACGTCGTCCGGCCCGGCGTGGATCAGCGTGGCCGCCGTCATCGTCGCGTTGCCCGCGAGGTTGGCGTGGGTGAGCTGCGCGCCCTTCGGCCGGCCGGTGGTGCCCGAGGTGTAGAGGATCACGGCGTTGTCGTCGTCCGCACGGTTGACCACCTCCGTGCTCGACGGCGCGTCCCCCGTGAGGCCGAGCGCGCTCACGGTCACGAGCTCCACACCGAGGCCGTCGGCGGCGGACCGGGCGTCGTCGGCCGTCTGGTCGAGGGCGAACACGATCCGCGCGCCGGAATCGCGCAGGCAGTACTCGACCTCGCGGTCCTTCAGCAGCGGGTTCATCGGAACGACGACGCAACCCGCGAGCAGCGCGCCGTAGAACAGCACGGGGAAGGCGGGCACGTTGGGCAGGACCAGCGCCACTCGGTCGTCCGCCTGGAGCCCGCGCTCGACGAGCAGCCCGGCGACCTGCTGCGCCCGCTGGTGGAACTCCGCGTAGGTCAGCACGTGGTCGTCCAGCTTGAGCGCTGGCCGATCGCCGTGCTCCTCGGTGGCCTTCAGCAGGTTGCGGGCCAGGCCAGGTTGGTCATGGGCGGCCTCGTCTCACGTCGTCGGGGGAGCTGGCGAACACGGTGACCCATCGCACGCCGTTTCGGCCATGTTGCGGGGCACACGATCCGGCCCGGTCGTTGTTGTCCCGTGACAACGCTCATCACCTGATGCCGACCGCTTTCGCCAGCGCACCGGCCGGTCCGGACGCACCGGACGTCGGGGCACAAGTCTGTGGTGGGACACAGCCGAACGGCGCGCAACTGTCATCCGGTTACAGAGATGCCACTAACGGGTGACGCATCGTTGACGACTCAACGTGTCATTCCTACAGTGACGCCGGTCATAAGCAGCACGAGGCACCTGATGGTGCGTCTCCCGCCTTCTTTGCAGGTCTCATCGGCGTTCCTCCTGGTCGTTCCGCGCACCTTCGGGGCGCTGACCAGGCATGTCGAGGTGTTGGTGGAAGGGAATTCGATGGTCAGCCCCACTGCTCATCAGGAGAACGAGGAAACGGGAGCCGTCGGCAGGCGCCGCTTCCTCACCTTCCTGGTCGCCGCACCCACGCTCACACTGGCGACGAAGCTCAGCCTCGACGCCGTCGCACCCGGCAGCGCCGAGGCCGTGGTTCCCAGCCCGCCCCAGCCGGCCGACGTCCTCGACCTCGGCGACGTGCTCATCCTCGCGGGCACCCCGACCTCGCACATGCTGGTGCTGGAGGTCGCCGAGGACGGCACCGTGACCTTCGAGCTCCCTCGCGCTGAGGTCGGACAGGGCATCACCACCGCGGTGGGGATGCTCGTGGCCGAGGAGATGGACCTCCCGCTGGACAAGGTGCGCGTGACGCTCGCCGACGCACGCAGCGAACTGCTGATGAACCAGCTCACCGGCGGCTCGAACACGATCCGCTCGGTCTACGGCCCGGTGCGCCAGACCGCTGCTGCCGCAAGGGCGCGCCTGGTCGCCACCGCCGGGCAGAAGTGGAACGTGCCCACCGGCCGGTTGGTCACCCGCAATGGCTCGGTGGTCGCCCCTGACGGGCGCACCGCGACGTTCGGCTCGCTCGCCGCCGCCGCGGCGAAGGCGAACCTGCCGAGCCCGGTCGCGACCCCCAAGTCCGAGTCGGAGTTCAAGCTGGTCGGCACGCCCACCTCCCGTGTGGATGCCAGGGCGATGGTCACCGGCCAGATGAAGTACACGCTGGACCTCGACGTGCCCGGTGCCATGCCGACGATGGTGCGGCGTCCGCCCACGATCAACGGCACCGTCAAGTCGGTGAACAACGAGGCAGCGGTCCGGGCGATGCCGGGTGTCATCGACCTCGCGGTGGTCCCCACCGGTGTGGCGGTCATGGCCGAGACGTTCGGGCAGGCGCTGAACGCGAAGAACGCGCTCGACGTCTCCTGGAACGGCGGCACCGTCGACGGCGAGTCCAACGACACCATCCGGCAGAAACTGCGCGCGGCCGCGTTGCCGTTCGCGGTGCCCCCGTTGCTGACCCAGTGCGTCGACGCCGAGTTCGATTTCGCGATGGTCAGCCACGCGCCGATGGAGACGAACTCCGCGATCGCCGACGTGCGGGCCGACCGGGCCGAGATCTGGGCCGGGCTGAAGTCGCCGGTCGTGGCGAAGCAGACCATCGCCGCGGCCGTCGGCCTGCCGGAGAACAAGGTCACCGTGCACGTCCAGCAGGGCGGCGGATCCTTCGGTCGGCGGCTGTTCTTCGACGCCGCGCTCGAGGCGGCGCAGGTCTCCAAGGCGATGGGCCGCCCGGTCAAGCTCATGTGGACCCGCGTGGACGACATGCGCCACGGCCGGGCGCGTCCGGCCACCCACCACAAGATCCGCGCCACCTACGCCCTGGGCCAGGTGCTCACCAGCGAGCACCGGGTGGCCGCCGTGGAGACCGACTTCGGCCACGGGCTGGGAG
>DASYMV010000193.1:0-7298 GCA_036008865.1 Pseudonocardiaceae bacterium
TTGTGGGCCCAATGGGAAACCAACCACATGACAGAGGTGAACATCCGGGTTCCGGCGTCTCCGGAACAGGTGTGGGCGGTGCTGGCCGACGGCTGGTCGTACGCGGGCTGGGTGGTCGGCGCGTCGCACATCCGTCAGGTGGACGCAGGCTGGCCGGCCCCGGAGGCCCGGATCCACCACAGCGTGGGCATCTGGCCGTTCGAGGTCCACGACATCACCAAGGTCCGTGCCGCCGACCCGCCGCGCATGCTCGAACTCGACGCCCACCTCTGGCCGTTCGGGGAGGCA
This sequence comes from Pseudonocardiaceae bacterium, assembly GCA_036008865.1. Lineage (GTDB taxonomy): Bacteria > Actinomycetota > Actinomycetes > Mycobacteriales > Pseudonocardiaceae > DASYMV01. The sequence continues at coordinate 289 of DASYMV010000193.1, forward strand.
CTGGTCAGGTTCGAACTGACCGAGATCGAGCCCGGCGCCACGCAGGTGCGCATGTTCGAGGCCCTGAAGAGCGGCCCTGGCACCCTGCTCCCGAAAGCCCTGCAGGACCTCCTTCTGGTGCCCCGCAACAAGGAGACGCTGACACGGCTGCGCGACCTCGCAGTGCGCCGGGAGGCGGGCGACGAGCAGGTCGCCGGGAACGACCAGGTCTAACGGTAGATCGCGCGCTGCAGCCCGCTGATCACCACGCGGTAGCCCTCACCGGCCCAGCTCTCGCGAGCCAGCGCCGCGCGTGCGGCGTTGGCGCCCGCGGCCCCGTGCACACCGCCGCCCGGATGGGCCGACGCCCCGGCGATGAACAGCCGGTCGATCGGGGTGTCGGAACGTCCGAGCCCCGGCACCGGCCGGAACACCAGTTGCTGGTCGATGGCCGCGGTGCCTGCGTTGATCGAACCCCGTACGAGGGCCGGGTTGTGCGCTTCCAACTCGGCTGGGCCGTTGACCGCGCGAGCCAGGATGCGGTCCCGGAAACCGGGCGCGTTCTGCTCGATCACGGCTTCGATGCGGTCGGCCCGCCGGCGCAGCCGGTCGGGGGTCCACCGCTCGCCGCGCGGCACGTGCGTGTACGCCCACACCGACTCGGTACCCGCGGGAGAGCGGCTGGGATCGGCCGTCGTCATCTGGCCCAGCAGCAGGAAGGGATTGCGCGGCACCCGCCCGCAGGCGAGATCGTTGCTGATGCCCGCCAAGCCGTTGAAATCGGCTCCCAGATGCACGGTTCCGGCTTCTCTGGCGTCGTACGAGTTCCACGGGATCGGCCCGGACAGGGCCCAGTCGATCTTGATCGTCGCGTCGTCCCACTCGAACCGGCTGAGGTCGTCCACCAGGCGAGCGGGCAGGTGATCCGCTCCCACCAGGTTCAGGTACAGAACGGGCGCCGGAACGTCGGCGAGGACCGCTCGGCACGCCCGCACCAGTTCCCCCTCGGCGTCGCGAACACCCATCGCCCGGCCACCGGCGACCAGCACCTCGGTCACTCTCCTGCCGCACTCGACCCGGCCACCCCTTGACTCGAACCGGCGGATCAGGGCCTCGCTGAGACAGCCCGCACCGCCCTGCGGCACGGGGAACCCGAGGTCCTGGCCGAGCATCGTGAGGAGCCAGCCGAACATGGCGCTGCCCGCTTGGTCAGGGCCGAGGTCGGTGTGCATCGCGCTGCCCGCCAGCAGGATCCGCGCGCCCTCACCTGCGAAGTGCTCGACCGCGTACCGCCGGACGGACTCAGTCACCATCCTCGTGAACCGCAGAGTGCCGTCCGTGCCGAGCCTGCGCAACAACCTGCCGCCGGCCCGCACCGGTGGGAACGGCCGCAGGATCGACTCCAGCAGTGCGCCCCGGATCCGCTGCCACCGCTCGAACTGCTCCCGCCACGCGTCGGCGTCCTGCGGCGCGAACTTCCCGACGGACTCGGCGGTGCGGTCGACGTCCCTGGAGATCAGGACGGACCGGTCGTCGGGAAAGACGTGCGCGAGCACCTCCGGTGCGTGCCGCCAGCGCAACCCGTACCGCTCCAGGCCGAGCTCGCGCAACACCGGGGATCCCGCGCCGAGCGGGTAGAAGGCGCTGCACAGGTCGTTGAGGAATCCCGGTGCGGTGATCTCCTCGGTCCGGACGGCACCGCCGGGTTTGTCGGAGGCCTCCAGGACGAGGACGTCCCATCCGGCGTCGGCGAGGATGTTCGCGGCGACCATTCCGTTGGGACCGGAGCCGATGACCACGGCGTCCACGACCTGTTCGCTCACGACGTCTCCTCGCATTGGCTCTGGTGGACAGGACGGCCCCACCCGAACCTCGACCAGCGGTCGCCGTCACCCCGTGACTTCAGCGGATCACTGGCGGTTCCGCAACCACGGGCGATCGCCGCGACGAACTCCTCCAGGGCGCTGCGGGTGTCGTGGCGCGGGACCCACCCGAGCTGACTTCGCGCACGGCTGGTGTCCATGAGCGGAACCTGGTCGGCCAGTTTGAGCCAGCCGGGGTGCATCGGCTGCAGGCCGAGGCGCCAGCTGGGCCACGCCAAGGCGAGGAGGACGGACAGCGGCACGGGCACCAGGACGCCGCCGAAGATCCGTGCGAGTTCCGGCGCGTTGAGCACCGGTTCGCTCGCCAGGTTGAAGGCCCCGACCTCACGCTGCCGGATGATCAGTCGCAGCGCGTCGGCGACGTCGTCCGCGTGCACGGCCTGCGCACGCAGGCCCTTCCACAGCGGTACCGGCAGCCACCGCCGGCCCAGGATCTGCGGTGGTATCAGCGGGCTCACGGTCCAGCGTTCGAGTTGGGCGCCGGAATCGCGTTGGACCACGGCGCACGGCCGGATGCGAGACACCGCGACTGTCGGGTTGTGCAGCACGAACTCGTCGAGCATCCGTTCGAGCACGACTTTGTCGGCGCTGTACGCGCTGCCCGGAACGCCGGTGCACGGCCAGTCCTCGCCGACGCGCTTCCACCGCGGCGCGGGCGCGTAGGCGGCGACGGACGACGCCGCGACGACGTGCGGCACCTCGGCGTTCACCGCCGCCTGCAGGACGTGCGTGCTGCCCGTGACGTTGGTGCGGCGCCGGGCCGGATCGTCCGACGCCGGCTGGATCGCCCACGCCAGATGCACGACGACCTGCGCGCCCTCGAGAGCCTCGGACAGGCGGTGCACGGCGTCGGGGGCACCGAGGTCGCACTGCATCCAGTCGGCAGAGGAGTACGGCTGTCTCGCGGTGTCGGGGCGGCGGCGCGCAACGCCGACGACTTCCCAGTTCTCGTTGCGCGCCGCGCGCAGGAGCGCCGTGCCGACGCTCCCACTGGCTCCCGTGACGACGACCTTCATGGGCGAGGGGTTACCCGGTCGAGCGACTCCTCACCCGGAGTCGATCTCAGTTGCCGCCGAGCCCGGCCCTGCGCAGGGCGTCGGCCATCGCCCCACCGCTGAAGCCGGCGTTGTTGCGGGACTGTCCTGTCTGCTTGTTCTGGCCGCCCTGCTTGTTCTGGCCCTTGCGGCCGCCGCCGCGAGGCGCATCCCTGCGCTCCTCGGTGGGGCGTCCCGGCTCGTCCTGCAGTCGCAGCGTCAGGCCGATGCGCTTGCGCTGGATGTCGACCTCGAGCACCTTCACCCGCACGACGTCGCCGGACTTCACCACGTCGCGGGGATCCTTGACGAAGGTGTTGGACAGCGCCGAGATGTGCACCAGGCCGTCCTGGTGGACGCCGATGTCGACGAAGGCGCCGAACGCGGCCACGTTCGTCACCACACCCTCCAGCACCATGCCGGGCTTGAGGTCGGCGATCTTCTCCACGCCCTCGGCGAAGGTCGCGGTCTTGAAGGCCGGACGCGGGTCGCGTCCGGGCTTCTCCAGCTCCTTCAAGATGTCGGTCACGGTCGGCAGACCGAATGTGTCGTCGACGAAGTCGTTGGGCCGCAACGACTTCAACACGGCCGTGTTGCCGACGAGCGTGTCCACCTCGGCGTTCGCCGAGTTGAGAATGCGATGCACGACCGGGTAGGCCTCGGGGTGCACGCTGGAGGCGTCGAGCGGGTCGTCGCCACCTCGGATGCGCAAGAAGCCCGCGCACTGCTCGAACGCCTTGGGGCCCAGCCGAGTCACGTCCTTGAGCGCCTTGCGGGTGCGGAACGGGCCGTTGCTGTCGCGGTGCAGCACGATGTTCTCCGCGAGGCCCGACGTGATGCCCGAGACGCGGGTCAGCAGAGGAGCCGACGCGGTGTTCAGGTCCACGCCGACCGCGTTCACGCAGTCCTCGACCACGGCGTCCAGCGACTTGGAGAGCTTCGACTCGGACAGGTCGTGCTGGTACTGGCCGACGCCGATCGACTTCGGGTCGATCTTCACCAGTTCTGCGAGCGGGTCCTGCAGGCGGCGGGCGATGGACACCGCACCGCGCAGCGACACGTCGAGGCCGGGAAGTTCCTGCGACGCGAACGCCGAGGCGGAGTACACCGAAGCACCGGCTTCCGACACGACGACCTTGGTGAGCTTCAGGTCCGCGTGCCGCTTGATCAGGTCGACGGCGAGCTTGTCGGTCTCGCGGGAAGCGGTGCCGTTGCCGATCGCGATCAGCTCGACGTCGTGCACCTTCGCCAGCCGCGCGAGTGTCGCGATCGACTCGTCCCAGCGGTTCGCGGGGACGTGCGGGTAGATCGTGTCCGTCGCGACGACCTTGCCCGTCGCGTCCACCACGGCGACCTTCACCCCGGTCCGGAAGCCGGGGTCGAGCCCCATCGTCGCGCGGGTACCGGCCGGAGCGGCAAGCAGCAGGTCGCGGAGATTGGAGGCGAACACCTTCACGGCCTCGTCCTCGGCGAACTGGCGCAGGCGCGACCGCAGGTCGATGCCCAGGTGGACGAGGATGCGGGTGCGCCACGCCCAGCGCACGGTGTCGGCCAGCCAGCGGTCCGCCGGACGGCCCCGGTCGGAGACCCCGAAACGCTGCGCGATGCGGACCTCGTAGCTGGTCGGGCCCTCCTCCGGTGCGCCCTCCGGCTCCAGGACCAGATCGAGCACCTCTTCCTTCTCCCCGCGGAACATCGCGAGGATCCGGTGCGACGGCAGCTTCGTGAAGGGCTCGGAGAAGTCGAAGTAGTCGGAGAACTTCGCCCCCGCCTCCTCCTTCCCCTCGTGGACCTTCGAGACCAGACGGCCGCGCGACCACATCTGCTCGCGCAGCTCGCCGATCAGGTCTCCGTCCTCACCGAAACGCTCGACGAGGATCGCGCGGGCGCCCTGCAGCGCCGCGGGAACGTCGGCGACGTCCTTGGCCGGGTCGACGAACGACGCGGCGAGCTCCTGCGGGTTGTGCGACGGGTCCGCCAGCAACTGGTCGGCGAGCGGCTCGAGTCCCGCCTCCTTGGCGATCTGCGCCTTGGTGCGCCGCTTCGGCTTGTACGGCAGGTAGAGGTCCTCGAGCCGCGCCTTGGAGTCGGCAGCCAGGATCTGCGCCTCGAGCGCGTCGTCGAGCTTGCCCTGCGTGCGGATCGAGTCGAGCACCGCGGTGCGTCGCTCCTCCAGCTCCCGCAGGTAGCCCAGCCGCTCCTCCAGCGTGCGCAGCTGCGCGTCGTCGAGCGTTCCGGTCGCCTCCTTGCGGTAGCGGGCGATGAACGGCACGGTCGCGCCGCCGTCGAGCAGCTCGACTGCCGCTGTCACCTGACCCGCGCGTACACCGAGCTCGTCGGCGATCCTCTGGTGAATGGACGTCGTCACGGTCCCGCATTCTGCCTGTGACGCGTCCGCGTCGTCCCACCGCCCGACCGCCCGCCTGTCCGGCGAACCTGACCAGGTGACTTGGGGAACGCGCACGTAGTGATCACCACACGCTCTGTCGGCGGGTGATCGACGTGAGACGATCTCCGGGTGATTGAGCTGCCCGGTCCGATCGGATTCGTCCTCGGGGGCGGTGGCAGCCTCGGCTCCAGCCAGGTGGGCATGCTCCAGGCCCTGGCCGAGCACGGGATCACGCCCGACCTCGTCGTCGGCACGTCGGTGGGCTCGGTCAACGGGTCGCTGCTCGCCCTCGACCCGGCGAAGGCGCCCGAGCGGCTCGCCGCGATCTGGGAGCGCATGACGCGAGCGCGGGTGTTCCCCGGAGGCTTGTTCGCCCAGTTGCGCATGCTGCGGCAGCACAAGACGCACCTGTTCCCCAATGCCGGCCTCGCCGAGGTGCTGTCGCAGGGTTTGGGTGGTGTCAACGACTTCGCGGACCTGGAACTGCCCTTCGGCGCGGTCGCGGTGGACTCGGTGACCGGCCAGCCGGTCCTGCTCCGGTCGGGTGAGCTGGTCCCGGCGATCCTCGCCAGCAGCGCCATCCCCGGCATCTACCCGCCGGTGCGTCACGAGGGCCGGGTGCTCTACGACGGTGGCGTCCTGGCCAACGTGCCGATTCGCCAGGCGCTGAACATGGGCGCCAAGTCGCTGGTCGTGCTCGACTGCGCATTCCCCGGCCACCTTCCCACGGTTCCGGAGACACTCGCGGAGACGCTGTTGTTCTGGGCCACACTCAGCATGCGCAACCAGGCCGTGCTGGAGGTCGAACTGGCCTCGGCCGACGTGCCGGTGCTCTACCTGCCGGGGCCGCCCGTCCAAGCGGTGACCCCGCTGGACTTCACCCACACCGCGGACCTGATCGCGAGCTCCTACGAGGCGTCGAGCGGATTCCTCGGGAAGGTGGAGGTCGACGGGGCCGGACTGTACGGCCATCCCGGCGGGCCGCCTCCGACCGTCACGATGTGAACGCTGGTCGCGGCGCTGACCGGCATGACGTCATCGGTGCACTGCGCGTCCTCGACCGACTCGACGTCCTCATTCCGCGGTGACGGCGACCAGTTCGTCGAAGCCCGCCCGGATGCCGTCCGCGAGCACCTGCACGTCCGGCACGCCGTCGAAGTCCGCGTTGATGCCGAAGTTGATCTGGTCGAGGTAGGAGAAGATCCCGACCGAGATCCGCAGCGTGCTCGCGATGGGCACGTACGGGTACATCTCCGTGAGCCGCCTGCCCAGCATGTGGAGCGCGACGCGCGGACCCGGCACGGTCGTCGTGACCGTCTGCAAGAACTGCTGCGGGAGGCGCATCGCCGTGCGCGATCCCAGCGCGAGGAGGATCGGCGCGGCGAAGTCGCCCAGGCCGGTGAGCACGCCCGCACCCGCCGCCTGCCGGCTGCTCTTGAGGTCGTCCATCTGCTGGCGGATCGCGGTGAGACGCTTCAGGGGGTCGGGATCGCTGACCGGCAGGTTCACCAGCACGGCGCTCACCCGGTTGCTCAGCCTGTTCCGCTCGCGGGGGGACCGCATGGACACGGGCACCATGGTGCGAACGACCGTGCCCTCGGTGAGCTCGCCGCGCTTGCTCAGCAGGTCGCGGAAGCCGCGGGTGATCGCGGCGAGGATGACGTCGTTGACCGTCCCACCGGTCACCTTGCGCACCTGCTTGATCTCCGCGAGGTTCGCCCGCGC
>DASYMV010000194.1:0-7833 GCA_036008865.1 Pseudonocardiaceae bacterium
CGAAGTCCTTTCCGGTCGCCTCCGACTGCGTCGTGGTCACGTCGTTCTGGGGATCGGTCACGGTGCGGGTGCAGGTCGATGTGCCTCCCCCGAACTTGATCCCGGTGCCGCTGACCGGCGGCGCCGTGTTCGACGTCTGGCCGTCGACGTCGCACGGAGCCTGCGTCGGCACCACGACGTTCTGCCCCGACTTGGTGAAGTTGGCCGAGCCCAGCGAGGCGACGCCGGCCGGGTTGGCCGCCTGCGCGGGCGCCGCCGAGACGACCAGACCGGTGACGAGCGCCGCCGCAACCGCTCCGGCCCGCCGCACACTGGTGTTGTTCATCGTGTTGCCCTCCTGATTCACCGATGGGAGATCACGCCGGACGCCGGCGGCTCCACCCTCGTCGAAATAATCGATGCGTGCGGCTTCAGGGATAACAGTTCGGCACCCCATGTCACTCGACGGAGGAAATGCACAACCCGACCGGGTGCTCAGCGTGCAATTAGTCACGGAATGCAATCAACGAAAGGGCGCATTCGCCCGCCTTTCACGCCGGAGCTTCCCGTGAAGTGCGTCACCCGTTCCGCAGTGAGATCGACAACTTTGCCCACCGCCGACGAGGGCCGGGACGGTGGTCGGCGGCTAGCCTCGGTGAGTTCCACGATCACCTGGAGGTTCTCCGTGTCCGTGCTCGCCGTTTCCGGTCGTCGTGCGGTGCTCGCCGATTTCGTCCCTGGCGCCCTGGTGCGCGACGTCGCCCTGGTCGTTGCGGGCGCCGGACTCACCGGCCTGGCCGCGCAGGTCGCGCTGCCCGTTCCCGGCAGCCCCGTGCCGATCACCGGCCAGACCTTCGCCGCGCTGCTGGTCGGTGCGTCGCTGGGCTGGCAGCGGGGCTCGGCCTCGATGCTGCTCTACCTGGTCGCCGGGATGGCTGGCGTGCCGTGGTTCCAGGGCGGCGCGTCGGGCGTGCCCGCCTCCCTCGGCTACGTGATCGGCTTCGTGTTCGCCGGCGCGCTGGTCGGCCGGCTCGCCGCGAAGGGCGGTGACCGCACTCCGCTGCGCACCGTCGGCACGATGGCCCTGGGCAGCCTGGTGATCTACGCGTTCGGCGTGCCGTGGTTGATGGCCGCCGCGAACGTGGGCTTCGCCAAGGCCCTGCAGCTCGGCGTGACGCCGTTCCTGCTGGGCGACGCGCTGAAGATCGCCTTGGCCGCGGGTCTGCTGCCCACCACATGGGCACTGGTGAAGCGCGCCGGTCAGGACTGATCTCCCGCGAACGATGGGAGCTTTCGTTTCGTGTTGCGGAACGAAAGCTCCCATCGTTGGTTTCACCGGCGGGTAGGTGAGCTCGGGCGGGCGAGTGGTCGACGGGCGTTGACGGTGCGGGCGGGTACGGTCTTGCCGTGCCCGCCACATCCACGATTCCCGACACCCGTGCCCTGCTCGCGACCGCCGTGGAGGCGGTGGGCGGAGCGGAGCGGCCGGGTCAGGTGGACATGGCCGAGGCGGTCGACCGGGCCATCCGCACCGGCGAACACCTCGCGGTCCAGGCGGGTACCGGCACCGGCAAGTCCTTGGCGTACCTGGTCCCCTCGCTGCGGCACGCGGTGGCCGAGGAGTCCACGGTGGTCGTTTCGACCGCCACGATCGCGTTGCAGCGTCAGCTCGTCGACCGGGACCTGCCGAGGCTCGCCAAGGCGTTGAAGTCGGAGCTGGGCCGCGAGCCGCGGTTCGCGATCCTCAAGGGCAGGCGCAACTACCTGTGCATGCACCGCTTGCACAACGGCGCGCCCGAGGAGCCGGACGACGGTGCGCTGTTCGACCCATTCGCGGTGTCGCGCCTCGGCCGTGAGGTGAAGCGGCTGCACGAGTGGTCGTCGGACACCGAGACCGGCGACCGCGACGAGCTCGTGCCCGGAGTCGGTGAACAGGCCTGGCGCCAGGTGTCGGTGACCGCCAAGGAGTGCCTCGGCGTGTCGAAGTGCCCGATCGGCCTCGACTGCTTCGCCGAGCGCGCACGCGCCGAGGCGGGCAAGGCGGACGTGGTCGTCACCAACCACGCGATGCTCGCCGTCGACGCTCTCGAGGGCTACCAGGTGTTGCCGGACCACGACGTGGTGGTGATCGACGAAGCACACGACCTGGTCGACCGCGTGACCTCGGTGGCCACCGAGGAGTTGAGCGCGGCCGCGATCGCGACGGCGGCGCGCCGCTGCGGGCGGCTGATCGGTGAGGACGTCGCGGATCGCATGGCGGAGGCGAGCGACGGTCTCGCGATGGTCCTGGAGGAGCTGCCCGTCGGCAGGCTCGACCAGATGCCGCAAGCGCTTGCAGGTGCGCTGCGGGTGACCAGGGACGCCGCGCACGCGTGCGTGACCTCGCTCGGGCCGGAGCGCAAGGAGGACGTCGAGGGCGCGACGTCGCGCAAGCTCGCCCTGTCGCTGCTGGAGGAGGTGCACGACTGCGCGGTCCGGTTGCTGGACGCCTTCGAGGAGGACGAGGCGAACCGGCGCGACGTCGTGTGGGTCTCCGGTGACTTCGCCGACCGGGGTCGCGCACCGAGCATCCGGGTAGCGCCACTGGGCGTGGGCGGCCTGCTGCGCGAGCGCCTGTTCGGCCAGCGCACCACGGTGCTCACCTCGGCGACGCTCACGCTCGGCGGGGCGTTCGACACCCTGGCCCGCCAGTGGGGCCTGCCACCGTCGGCACCCAGCCGCAAGGCCGAAGGCACCGCGACGGACAAGGAACCGCCGTCGGACGACGACGGTCCCAAGTGGACCGGATTCGACGTGGGCTCGCCGTTCCAGCACGGCAGCAGCGGAATCCTCTACGTGGCAAGGCATCTGCCGCCTCCCGGTCGCGACGGCCTGCCGCCGTCGTACCTCGACGAGCTGGAAGGTCTGGTCAACGCGGCCGGCGGACGCACTCTCGGCCTGTTCTCCTCGATGCGTGCGGCGAAGGCCGCGGCCGAGGCACTGCGCGACCGGCTCGAATTCCCCGTTCTCTGCCAAGGCGACGACTCGACCGGGCTGCTGGTGAGGAAGTTCGCCGAGGACGCCCGCAGCTGCCTGTTCGGCACCTTGTCGCTGTGGCAGGGCGTCGACGTCCCAGGTCCGTCGCTGCAGTTGGTCGTGATGGACCGGATTCCCTTTCCGCGACCGGACGACCCGCTCGCATCGGCACGTCAGAAAGCCGTGTCCGCCCGTGGCGGCAACGGGTTCCTCAGCGTCGCGGCGACCCATGCCGCACTGCTGCTCGCGCAGGGCGCGGGCCGCCTGCTCCGGTCGATGAACGACAAGGGCGTCGTCGCCGTTCTCGACCCCCGTCTGGCGACCGCCCGCTACGGCGGCTTCCTCAGGGCTTCCCTGCCGCCGTTCTGGACGACCTACGACCCCGAGGTGGTTCGAGGGGCCCTCAAACGGCTGGACGCCGCCGTCAGCTGACCGCGAGTCGAACCTCCGGACACCGCGAGTCCCACCTTCGGACCGGAGCGAAAGGCACGGGCGCACGTGCCTTTCGCTCCTGAAAGATCAGCCGTCGACGAGCAGGCCGCGCAGCGGACCCTGGAGCCGGCCGGCCCGTCGCGAGACGCCGGGCAGCAAGATGAGCCGGTGCGTCCGGGACGCACCCCGGTCCTCCAAACGCGACTGCTCCTCGGCGATCGGTCGCCACATCCGGTCGACCACGTCAGCCGGATCGTCGTCGAGATCCGACTCCGGCCGCTGCAGGTGCTCGGCCCACAACCGCAGCCGCGTCGCGCGGATCAGCGAGGTGTCGTCGGTCACCACGTTGACCTCGGTGTCGTTGAACAGCGAGTGCTCGTTGAGATTCGCCGAGCCGATCGTCATCCACTCGTCGTCCACGATGCCGAGCTTCGCGTGCACGTACACCGGCACCGAGTCCTCACCGCCGTGCGCGGTCAGCGTCGCGGCGAGAAGCCGCCGTCCGCCGTCGTCGGCGTCGATCAACCTGCCGAGCTGCCCGCGCGTCGTGTCCGCGCCGTTGCTGGGTTTCCTGGGCAGGACGAGGACGAGCCGGAACTGATCAGTCGGCGGGTTGCGCAGCTTGTCCAGCAGCACCTCGGTGATCTCCGGCGACCACAGGAACTGGTTCTCCAGGTAGATCAGATGCCTCGCGGACCGCAGCGCGCGCAGATAGGTGTCGAGGATCGAGAACTCACCCCGCCTGGCGAACTCGTAGGTCTTCTCCGGCACCGTGCGGGTCAGCTGCACGCGGGTCGAGCCGACCGGCTCGGGGATCCGCGGTTCCGGCACGCCGTCGTCACCCGTGACCTCGCACCAGCGCCGGCGGAAGTGCTCCGCGACGTCCGCGACGACCGGTCCCTCCAGCCTCGTCATGAGGTCGTGCCAACCGATCTGGCGGTCCGGCGGGTGCTCGGAGCTGTCGTGCCGATCGCCCTGCAACGCGGTGAAGTCGATCCCACCCACGAACGCGACTTCGTCGTCCACGATCACGATCTTCTCGTGGTGGCAGTGCATGGTGCGTTCGCGAGCGTCGAGCGCACACCGCACTCGCGTGCCGCGGACGAACTCCTCCTGCGCGGCCTTCACCGTTCCCCGAGTGGGCTGGAAGGCCGGGACCGGAGGTCCTGCCCACAGCAGCAGGCGCACCGGAACGCGCTCCGCTGTCGCACCGAGCAGTTCCTTCAACGTCGGAGCACCCGGTTCGCGGGTCAAGCGGAAGTCGGGTGTGGAGTGCCACCCGGCGATGTGCACGTGAGATCGCGCGCCCTCGATCGCCTTGGCGATCAACGGCAACGCCTCCTCGCCGTCGACCAGCACCTGCACGCGATTGCCCTCGCGCACCGGGCGCCCGGCGGCGAAGCGCGAAGCATCGGCGTCCGGAGACAGCACGCGTGACCAGCCGAGCTTGGTCAGGCGGCCCCGGTGGTGACCGCACAGCACGCGTTCCAGCCCATCGCCGAGACGGGCGTCCAACCGATCCAGCAGTGAGTTCACCTGAGCCATGCCACTACAAAGGACTCAGGATTTCCACTGTCCGAGCACGGTGACCGTTCCCGGATCCACTTCGGTGAACCCGGCATCACGCACGGCTACGACGCCGCGGTCCTGCCAGGCCGCGCCGGGATCATCGCCAGGATGCAGTTCGTCCCACTCGGCTTCCGACGGAGTGCGCACCGCGGCACGGAATCCGGTCTTCGCCCATGCGTCCAGTTGCTCGTCCGCACCGTCTGCGTGCAACGACGCCGCGAGGAGCATGGTCGCGTGGCCGACCTGTGCGGCTGCCTTGCCCGCGGTCATCGTCACACGAGGGTTCAGGTACAGCCGTGGTACGCCGGACGGCACCGGACCCGGCTCGTCGTCCGGCAGTTCACTGCCGGAGATCTGCAGGCGCGTCAGCTCCTTCGGCGAGTCCGCGACTCGTCCGGGCACCAGGGCGCGGGCCTCGGCGCCGTCGACCTGCACGGTCACACCCGGCAACTGCTGCACGGCCTCCCAGTGCGCGCCACGGGCGCGTCGCGAGACCTTGCGGATCCGCCCGCCGATCCACTGCGCCACCTCGTCGTGCCACTCCCCGCCCTCCTCGGCGCGAGGGTCCAGGCAGACCGCGATCGCCGCCGCGGCAGCCGCTTCGAGCGCGGCGGTGCGTGATGGCGGTGTCTTGCGCTCGATGCGCAGCACGACGGGCATCGCCCGCACCTCGGCCGGGTCCTCGTCGGAGGTGTCCACGGTCGAGGAGGCGGGGAGTTCGAGCCAGGAGATGTACCGCGCCGCCAACGGGTCCAGCACAGAGGTCATGGCCTGCTCAGCTCCAGGCCGTCCGCCGCGTCAGCCGCCTCGACCTCGGCCCTGGTCACGCCGAGCACGAACAGCACGGCGTCCAGGAACGGATGCGACAGCGCGGCGTCGGCGACCTCGCGCAGCGCGGGCTTGGCGTTGAACGCGACGCCCAGGCCGGCGGCACTGAGCATGTCGATGTCGTTCGCGCCGTCGCCCACCGCGACGCACTGTGCGAGAGAGACACCCGCCTGGCCTGCGAATCGGCGCAGGGCGGCCGCCTTTCCCGGCCGGTCCACCACCTCGCCGAGCACGCGTCCGGTGAGCCTGCCGTCCACGATCTCCAGCTCGTTGGCCGCGCAGAAGTCCAGACCGAGCTGGTCGACGAGCTTGTTGATCACCCTGGTGAACCCGCCGGACACCACACCGCAGCGGAATCCGAGCCGCTTCAGCGTGCGGACGGTGGTCCGGGCACCGGGCGTGAGCGTCAGGTTCTCCGCCACTTCGTCGAGCACGGAGTCGGGCAACCCTTCGAGCAGGGCGACCCGGCGGCGCAGCGATTCGGTGAAGTCCAGCTCGCCCCGCATCGCCGCCTCGGTGATCTCCTTGACCTGCGGCTCGACGCCGACGTGGGCCGCCAGCATCTCGATCACCTCGCCCTGGATGAGCGTGGAATCCACGTCGAAGACCACGAGACGCTTGGCGCGACGCGTCAGCCCTGCGCGCTCCACGGCGACGTCCAGTCCCACCCGCACGGACACTTCCGCCAGCGCCGAACGAAGCTGGCCGTCGCTCTCCATCGTGTCCTCCGGCACGGACACCCGGAGTTCGAGACCCGTCACCGGGTAGTCGGCCACCCCGCGGATCGCGTCGATGTTCACGCCGAGCGACGCGAGCCTGCGCGCCACCTCGGTGAACGCCCTGGCGGTGACGGGGCGGCCGAGCACGATGAGCACGTGGCTGGACTCCAGGCGCGCGGTGCGCCGCGAGTCGGCGCCGATCTCCACCTCGACGTGCATGGAGACGGTGGCCATCGCCTGCTCGACCGCCTCCTGCAGTCCCTCCGGATCGCGATCGGCGGCGACGAGCACGCCCAGAACCAAGCGGCCGCGGATGACGACCTGCTCGACGTCGAGCACCTCCACCCCGTGCCTGCTCAGCACGGCGAACAGGACGGAGGACACCCCCGGCTTGTCCGGGCCCGTGACGGTGATCAGAACTGGAGTGGCACTGGGGGTGCTCACGGCTGAGGAGCTCCTGGAATCCGGTGGCTGGAAAAGCGGAGAGCCCCGCCGACCACACGAGTGGTCTGCGGGGCTCTCCGTTGAACCTGTGATCAGGCTACTTGTGGTCCGGTTCGCCGTCGTCGCTCACCCCGGACTGCACGGCGGCGGCAGCCAGTTCCGAGGGGGCGGGGTTGGCCTTGTCGTGCGGGATGATCTTGCCGGTGAACGTCACGTGTGCTTCGTCCTTGAGACGCTCGACCATGTGCGGGTAGTGCAGCTCGAACGCGGGACGCTCGGACCGGATCCGCGGCAGCTCCGTGAAGTTGTGCCGCGGCGGCGGGCAGGACGTCGCCCACTCGAGCGAGTTGCCGAAGCCCCACGGGTCGTCCACCTCGACGACCTCGCCGTACCGGTAGCTCTTGAACACGTTCCAGATGAACGGAAGCGTGGACGCACCCAGGACGTAGGCGCCGAGCGTGGAGATCGTGTTGAGCGTGGTGAAGCCGTCGCTGGCCAGGTAGTCGGCGTACCGGCGCGGCATGCCCTCGTTGCCCAGCCAGTGCTGCACGAGGAACGTGCCGTGGAAGCCGAAGAACGTGGTCCAGAAGTGCAGCTTGCCCAGCGGCTCGTCGAGCAACCGTCCGGTGATCTTCGGGAACCAGAAGTAGATGCCGGCGAAGGTGGCGAACACGATCGTGCCGTACAGCACGTAGTGGAAGTGCGCCACCACGAAGTAGCTGTCCGACACGTGGAAGTCGATCGCGGGCGCGGCGAGCAGCACACCGGTGAGACCACCGAAGAGGAAGGTGACCAGGAAGCCGATCGAGAACATCATCGGCGACTCGAAGCTCAGCTGGCCCTTCCA
>DASYMV010000195.1:0-5860 GCA_036008865.1 Pseudonocardiaceae bacterium
CCGTCGATGCCTTGCCATCGGCGGCATTCGCCGTTCCCGGCCGTGTGTCCGCTCAGGCCTCGTATCGCCCGATCACGTGATTGGCAGCCGACCTACACTCGGAAGCGACCTGGCGAGCGATGGAGGCTTGATGAGGGCCGAGTTCCGCGTGCTGGGGCCTTTGGAGGTGCGGCGCGACGGTCACGCCGTGGCCCTGCCGTCCGGCAACGCCCGCGTCGTCCTCGCCACCTTGCTGCTGCAACCCAACCGGGTCGTTCCCGCCGCCGAGCTGATCGACCGGCTGTGGGACGGATCGCCACCGAACCCCGCGCGAGCCAAGGCCACGTTGCACACGATCGTCATGAGGCTGCGCAAGGCACTGGGTGAGGTCAACTGCGTGCGCACCACCCGCGACGGTTACTTCGCGCAGGTGGCGCCCGGCGAGTTGGACCTCGAACGTTTCCGCACGCTCGTCGCGGCGGGCAGCCTCGCCGAGGGGGTGCAGCTGTGGCGCGGCGCTGTGCTGTCGAACGTTCCCTCGGACTCGCTGCGGCGCGATGCGGGCTCAGCGTTGACCGAGGAACGCCTCGACGTGCTCGAACGCCGCATCGAGGCGGATCTGGAGCTCGGCAGGGCGCGAGAGCTGGTCGCGGAACTGCGAGCCCTGACCCGGCAGCACCCCGTGCGCGAGCGCTTCTGGGAACAGCTCATGCTCGCGCTGTACCGATCCGACCAGCAGGTCGAGGCGCTCAACGCTCACCTCGTCGTGAGCACGTACCTGTCCGAGGAGCTCGGCGTCGATCCCGGTCCTCGACTGCGGGAGTTGCACCACCGGATCCTCAACGCCGATCCGGGTCTGTCCGCGCGCACCGAGGCGACGCGCGCGCCTGTGCCGCGCCAGCTCCCGGCCCACACCACGAACTTCGTCGGACGTGACGCCGAGCTCCGCCTGCTCGACTCGATGCTGGAACTGTCCACTCAGGACGATGGTGTCGTGATCTGCGCGATCAACGGCATGGCCGGCATCGGCAAGACGACGCTGGCCGTGCACTGGGGCCACCGTGTCGCCGACCGCTTCGTGGACGGCCAGCTCTACGTCAACCTGCGAGGCTTCGACCCGGCGAGGGAGCCGACGCGGCCGGAGGAGGTGATCCGCGGGTTCCTGGAGGCCTTCGAGATCCCGCCGGAGCGCATCCCGTCCGGTGAAGACGCTCGCACCGCGTTGTACCGCAGCCTGCTCGCCGACCGCACGATCCTCCTGCTGCTGGACAACGCCCGCGACACCGAACAGGTCCGGCCGTTGCTGCCCGCCGGCTCGGCCTGCCTGGTGGTGGTCACCAGTCGTGATCAGCTCACCGGACTGGTCGTGCAGGAAGGCGCACGTCCCGTCGCGCTGGACGAGTTCGGACGTGAGGCTGCGGAGGAACTGCTCACCCGTCAGCTCGGGAAGCAGCGGGTCGCCGCCGAGCCCGAGGTCGTGTCCGAGTTGATCGACAGGTGCGCGGGCCTGCCGCTGGCGTTGGCGGTCGTGGCCGCGCGGGCCGCGGTGAACCCGGACTTCCCACTGCGGGCGCTCGCCGACGAGTTGGCGGACGAGCAGACGCGCCTGGACGCGCTCGACGCGGGCGAACCCGCGACCAGCGTGCGCGGCGTCTTCTCGTGGTCCTACCAGCACCTCACCGAACGGGCCGCGCGTGTCTTCCGCTTGCTCAGCGTGCACCCGGGGCCGGACATCTCCTCGCCCGCGGCGGCCAGCCTCACCGGTCTCACGACGGCGCAGGTGCGCAGCGCCCTGGGGGAACTGACCCGTGCTCACCTCCTCGCCCAGCGCACACCGGGCCGGTTCAGCTTCCACGACCTGCTCAGCGCATACGCGGGAGCGCAAGCCACCGAGGTGGACTCCGAAGCCGAGCGAGCCGCTGCGCTGCACCGCCTGCTCGACCACCACCTGCACACCGCGTACCAGGCGGCGCTCCTGCTGAACCCGATGCGGGACACGATCACGCTCGCCCCCGCGGCACCCGGTGTGGTCGCGGAGCGCTTCGAGGACTACCGGCAGGCGTGGGCCTGGTTCGAGCGCGAGTTCCCCGCGCTGCGCGCGGTGATCGCGCGAGCCGAGGAGACGAGATCGGACTCGCACGCCTGGCAGATCCCGTGGACGCTCGCCAACTTCCTGGACCGGCAGGGACGCTGGCACGACTGGATCGTCGTGCAGCGCACCGCGCTGGTAGCCGCCGAACGTTCCGGGGACCGCGGCGCCCGAGCGCACGCCCACCGCGCGCTGGGCCAGGCGCGCACCCTGCTCCGCTCGTTCGCCGACGCCGAGCACCACCTCCGGTGTGCCCTCGAACTCGAACGCCAGGTCGGCAACCGGCCGGGTCAGGCCGGTGTCCACCGCGCCCTCGCACTGATGCGAGACGCCCAGGGCCGCCACGCCGACGCGCTGCGGGACGGCGAGCAGGCACTGGAGCTGTACCGGGAACTCGACCACGTGGCCGGACAGGCCGGGGCGCTGAACCAGATCGGCTGGTACCACTGCCAACTCGGGCATCACCGGCAGGCCCTCGAGTACTGCGAGCAAGCGCTCGCGTTGCACCGGAAGCTCGGCGATCGCACGGGCGAGGCCAGCACATTGGACAGTCTCGGTTACGCGCGCCACCACCTCGGTGATCACCAGGGGGCCGTGACCGCGTACCGCGAGGCGCTCGGGGCGTACCGGGAACTCGGTGATCGGTTCGAGGAAGCGGCGACGCTCTCGCGGCTCAGCGACACGCACCGGGCCGTCGGCGACGACGACAGCGCGCGGCAGGTTCTGCGCGACGCACTCGTCATCCTCGACCGGCTGCAGCACCCCGACGCGGCCGACGTCCGCGCGAAGATCCGCCGCCTCGACGCGTCCTGCTGTGCTTGACCTGGCAGGGGTGCTCACAGTTGCCTCACGCGGCGGTGACAGCACCCGTAAGCTCGACCGTCCACACGGGGTGGAGGGGTGGACGGGGACGCGTGTCCGAGCACCTCGGCGTGCCGACCGCTGAGCTCGCCGGACGAGGGGATGGCGCATGAGCCTGCACGTCGCGGTCGACTTCGGCACGTCCAGCACATGCATCGCGCTGGCGCACAACGGCCGTGAGCCGCAGATCGTCGTGGTCGACGGTCAGCCGCTCGTGCCCTCTGCCGTGTTCGCCGCCGCGGACGGCACGTTGTTCGTGGGGCAGGAGGCCGAGCGCCAGGCAGCGGTCGACCCGGCTCGCTACGAGCCGCACCCCAAGCGACGGATCGACGAGGGCCAGCTCCTGCTCGGCAACACCGTGCTCGCCGTTGCCGACGTGGTGCGCGCAGTGCTGGTCCGCGCGGTCGACGAGGCACGCCGGGTGGCAGGGGGAGCACACGTCGACCTGTTGGTGCTGACCCACCCGGCGGACTGGGGCGCCATCCGCACCCGTGTGCTCCTGCAGGCCGCACGGGGCCTCGGGCGTGAAATCGTCCTGGTGCCCGAACCCGTGGCCGCCGCGGTGTTCCACTCGGCGACTGACGTGGTGGCTGACGGTGCGGCACTCGCCGTGCTGGACCTCGGCGGCGGAACGGTCGACGCCAGCGTGATCAGCCGTCAAGGCGGCTCGTTCCGCGTGCTGGCCACCAAGGGCGATCCGAGCTTCGGCGGCGCGGACGTGGACCAGGTGCTGCTGGAGCACGTGGGTGCGCTCGTCGCCGCGGGAGCCCCCGAGGCGTGGCGGCAGCTCGTCGAGGGACGTGAGATGGCCGATCGCCGGCGACGCCGCGTGCTGCGGCAGGACGTCCGCGGGGCGAAGGAGACGTTGTCGCGGTACTCCTACACCGACGTGCCCATGCCACCGCCGTTCCCCGACGCCCACGTGACCAGAGCGGATCTCGAGCGCCTCATCAGCGCGCCTCTCGACCGCGCCGCAGCACTCGTGCTCGGCGCGGTGCGCGACGCGGGCTTGCGCCCGGCCCAACTCGCAGGCGTGTTCCTGGTCGGCGGTTCCAGCCGGATCCCGCTGATCGCCCGACTCGTCCACGAGCAGTCCGGCGTGATGCCGACGAGCATCGACCAGCCCGAGACGGTCGTCGCCCGCGGAGCGCTGCGAGCGGTGAGCCTCGACCCGGAGCGCACCAGCGCCTTGCCCGGCAACGCGGACCTCGCCCGGAGGGTCGTCCCGCTGGGCGAGGTCGCCAGGAAGATCACGCGCACGATCGCCCCCGTCCCACCGGCGGGCTTCGGGGTGCCCGCGCCGTTCCCGACCTTCCAACCGCCGCCGCAACCAGGGCGCCGCTCCCGTGCACCCATGTTGATCGGTGGCGCCATCACTTTGATGGTGATCGGCGCGTCGGTGGCGTTCGCGCTCACCAGGGCCGGCTCCCCGGCACCTGCACCGAGCACCCAGCCGACCGCGCAGGGCCGGCAGATCGCCGTCTACAGCTACAGCTTCACCGCACCGAGCAACTGGAAGCAGACCGGTGGTGACGCGGTGACCAGGAAGGTGCAGTTGCGCCCGGAGAACGCGACGGGGGATCGGGACCTGATCGCGGTGCAGGAGCAGGCGCTCACCTACGACAGCACAGCGGACCGGCAGCGCGCCGTCCAGGAGTTGCGCGCGAAGTACGACCAGGCCACCGGCCTGTCCGGTTTCGACGAGAGCGCCTCGTTCGCGGGCAAGGACGTCGTCCGGTTCCAGGAGCGGATCGGCGCGGCGAACGTCGACTGGTACGTCATCTTCAAGGGCCGGGCGCAGGTCAGCGTCGGGTGTGAGTACGGCGCGTCGGGGCGTGATCAGGTCCGCGCTGCGTGCGAGCAGGTCGTGCGGACGATGACCGTGACGGCGTAGGTGGATGCGGAAGAAGTGCGTCAACCGGAAAACCTGATGCGAATGCGAATTCCACGAACGTGGTGGTGAACACTCTCAGTTCGCGCCCGACGCCCGTACCGAGTGGTCAACATCCTCGTGCGAGTGACGATGACGAGGGCTTTTCGCAAGAGCGAATCCTTTACCGACCGGTATCCGCCACGGTGTCCCGTTCACTAGCGCAACTACTTGCGAAGAAGTCGCGACAGAGCGGAACCGGTCATGGCACTGTCTGCGTCGGAAGAGGCGTACGAACTGAGAAGTACGACCTGATGGCACCGATCTAGGGGGTTAACCCGATGGCTGGTTACGCAACCGGAACTCAGGAGCTGAAGACCGCAGCTCAGGACATTTTGAACGTCGACGAGTCCGTCCAGGGCGTCTTGCGCCAGCTCCGCGGCACCATCGACGGCCTGTCCGGTGTGTGGGCCGGTGCGGCCGCCCAGGCGTTCAACAGCCTGATGCAGCGCTTCGACGACGACGCCGCGAAGCTGCAGCGCGCGCTGCGCGACATCGCGGAGCAGATCTCCGGCACGGCCGACATCTACCAGCAGCAGGAAGAGGAGCACTCCGGCTCCCTGGGCAGCATCTCCAACCGCCTCGGCTGATTCAGCTGCTCGATCGCAATTTCGCACCATTGCTTTCCTGCTCGTTCTCGTACTCGTTCGATCAAATTCTTAGGGGAGAAAAATGAACGACGGTCCCATCAAGGTCAGCTTCGGTGAGCTCAGCTCGGCCGCTTCCGACATCAGCGGCCAGGCGAACGCCATCCAGTCCCAGCTCGACGAGCTGAAGCAGCGCCTCGCCCCGATGATCGCGCAGTGGGAAGGTGCCGCCTCCGGCAGCTACCAGGACGCCCAGCGCCGCTGGGACACCGCCGCCGAGGACCTGCAGCGCGTGCTCGCGTCGGTCGGTACCGCCGTGGCGCAGGCCAGCGACGCGTACGCCCAGGCCGAGCAGCAGAACACCTCGCGCTGGGGCTGAGCCTTGCGTGCTCTTCGCGGGCCTCGGGACCAACG
>DASYMV010000196.1:0-11146 GCA_036008865.1 Pseudonocardiaceae bacterium
CCGCGGTGCGAAGCGCCGCGATTCCCTGCTCGAGATCTTGCAGCATCGGTGAAACGGTCAAGGTGGTGACCCCCACCTCTGCGAGCGCCTTCATCCGGTCGGCGATGCGCTCCTTCGGCCCCAACAAGGCGGTCGCGTCCAGGAACTCCAACGGCAGGGCGGCCATCGCACCGGGATAGTCCCGTGCCAGGTAGCGCTCCTGGACCTCGGCGGCCTCCTTGTCGAAGCCCATCCGCACCACGAGGTTGTTGTAGAAGTTCTTCTCCCGGCTGCCCATGCCACCGACGTACAACGCCGCGTACGGCCGAATCGTGTCCGCGCACGTGCGCCAGTCCTCACCGACGATCAGCGGCGCGGTGGGCACCACGTCGAAGCCCTCCATCGTCTTGCCGGCCTTCTCACGGCCCGCCCTCACCGACGCCAGTGAATCAGCGGAGTGCTCGGGCGAGAAGAACATGGCCAGCCAGCCGTCAGCGATCTCGCCCGCCAGCTCGAGGTTCTTCGGGCCCACCGCGGCCAGGTAGATCGGAATCTGCTCGCGCACCGGATGCACGGTCATCGTCAACGCCTTGCCGGGGCCGTCGGGCAGCGGCAGCACGTAGTGCTTGCCGTCGTAACGCACCTTCTCACGGCGCAACGCCGACCTGACGATGTCGACGTACTCGCGGGTCCGCGCCAGCGGCTTGTCGAACCGCACACCGTGCCAGCCCTCGGAGACCTGCGGACCGGACACACCGAGCCCCATCCGGAACCGCCCACCGGACAACGTGTCCAGCGTCGCGGCCGTCATCGCCGCCATCGCGGGAGTGCGCGCCGGGATCTGCAGGATCGCGCTGCCCACGTCCACCCGCTCGGTGTGCGCTGCCACCCAGGACAGCACGGTCGGAGCGTCGGAGCCGTAGGCCTCCGCGGCCCACACCACCGAGTAGCCGAGTCGGTCGGCCTCCTTGGCCAGCTCGAGGTTGTCGGCGTCGTTGCCGGCGCCCCAGTATCCGAGGTTCAGTCCCAGTCGCACGGCGGTGACCCTACCGGCCGGTAACAAGATCCGCCAGACCAGGTTCCGCGACACCCCGAGCTCGACCAGCTCCCACAACGATCAACCTCTAGGCTCCCGCACGTGGAACAGCGACAGCTCGGCCGAAGCGGCCTGCGCGTGTCCAGAACGGCGCTGGGCACGATGACTTGGGGCCACGACACCGACGCCGAAGAAGCCGCCAGTCAGCTGCTGACCTTCGTCGAAGCAGGTGGAACCCTCATCGACACCGCCGATGTCTACGCCGAAGGCGAGAGCGAACGCATCCTCGGCAGCCTGCTCGGCGACATCGTTCCACGCGACGAGCTCGTGATCGCCACCAAAGCCGTCGCCCGACGCCACGACGGCCCGTTCGGCGGCGGCGCATCCCGAGGCGCCCTGCTCACCGCACTGGAGGGTTCCCTGCGCCGCCTCGGTGTCGACCACATCGACCTCTGGCAACTGCACGCCTGGGATCCCACGACCCCGATCGAGGAGACGCTCTCCGCCGTCGACACGGCCGTCAGCAGCGGCAAGGTCCGCTATGCCGGCGTCTCCAACTACTCCGGCTGGCAACTCGCCGGCGCCGCCACGCACCAGCGCGCCCTGCCCGGACGCACACCCATCGTCTCCACCCAGGTCGAGTACTCCTTGCTCGAGCGCGGCATCGAGCGCGAAGTCGCCCCCGCCGCGGCACACCACGGACTCGGAATCCTCCCCTGGGCCCCGCTCGGCCGTGGCGTGCTCACCGGCAAGTACCGCAACGGCACCCCATCGGACTCGCGCGGCGCCTCCGCGCACTTCGCCGGCTACGTCGAGCAGCACCGCACCGAACGAGCCACCCGGATCGTGCAGGCCGTGGCCACGGCAGCGGACGGCCTGGGCACCTCTCCCCTGGCCGTGGCGCTCGCCTGGGTGCGCGATCGGCCCGGAGTGGTCGCCCCCGTCATCGGCGCCAGGGACACCGGCCAGTTGACTGGATCGCTCGCCGCCGAGGAACTCACACTGCCACCCGCGATCCGCGCCGCACTCGACGACGTCAGCGCCATCGAGCTGGCGTATCCCGAACGCCCTATGGGGTGAGACGGTCACCTGTCCAGGCCTGTTCTTGTTCGTGGTTTGCGCGGGTGATTGATTTTGGTCGACACTGAAACTATTGAACTTGTTGACGATCAGACGTCGATGTCCGTCTCAACGCCCGCGAGCAACTCCCCCAGTTCGGCCTGCACGTGTTCCTTCGTGATGACCCCTCGGCCGACCGGGCCGAGCAGGTCCCTGCTCCCCGCCGGGAACGGTGCGAGCGCGACTAGCCGGGACTCCACGCACACCAGCGCGTGACCACGGTGGCGTCGTCGACCCCCTTCCCCGCGGGGTTGCAACCGACCGACGTCACCGTGCACCCCCCTCGCTCAACCCTTCCCCGCGAACGACCGGTTCGACGGTGTGCGTGGTCGAATGCCTCGGCGAAACCTGAGGTCGCTGACACCTCGATCCCGAGTTCCTCCGCCTGCTTCACGGCCTTGGACGGGTCCCTCCCGGCAACACGGGCTCGGCGAATCGGCGGCACCCGGCACATCGCCAGAGCGTGCGAGTGGACGAGGAATGCATTTCAGTCAACACTGAAGTTATTGAGTCAACAGCATGTGTCCATCGGCGGCGTCGTCTTCGATGCCGATGGGTCCCAGCGAACTCCTTCTCCCCCAATTCCCGGAAGCCTTGTTCCCGATGCACCGCTGAGCAGGCGCGATGAAGACCGACGAGGAGACCGAACGAGTGTTCCGCGCCTCGTTCGGCGGCCCCCTGCGTGACCAGCCCGGTTTCGTCGTGGATGCTGGTAGGCAGGAGTCCCGGGTGTAGGAGGAGCAACGTTGCGTCGACTGGCCGCCGTGCTGTTCGCCAGTTCAGTGCTGGTCGTCGGTTGCACCACGGATCAGAGCTCCTCCGATCCGTTGCAGGTCGCCGCCACACTCGAGGCAGCGAAGCCTGCCGTCTCCCCCGCGCAGTCCACTGACCTGCACGGACAAGTGCTCCCAGTGGCCGGTCCGGTCAGCGGACTGGCGCTGGATCCGAGCAGCGCCACCATCGCCGTCGCGGTGGACCAGCCCCCGAGCGTCCAGCTCTACGCGCTGAACGACCTCACCGCGGCACCGCGATCGATCCCCCTCCCCGCGCCGGCCGCCCGCCTGTCCGTGAGCGACGGCAAAGTCGAGGCGGCGGTTCCGGGCAGCAACCAGCTGGTGGAAATCGCATTCCCCGCGGGCACGGCCACTCCCCGTCACGTGGACGGCGGCCCGTCCGACACGACGTCGGTCGGCAAGCGCACCTTGATCACCCAGCGGGAGGCCAAGAAGCTCTCCGTCCTGGAGGGCGACCAGGTCAAGCACACGATCAACGGTCTCACCAGTCCGGACCAGGTACTGGCCGTCGGTGATCACGCCGTGATGCTCGACCGGCTGCGCAGCGCGGTGTTCGACGTCGACCCGAACTCCGAGACCTTGGGTGCGGGACTGCGGGCGGGCAACGGCGCGGTCAACGCCGTCACCGACCGCTTCGGCCGGGTGCTGGTCACCGATGCCCGCGATGGCGAGCTGATGGCGTTCTCGATCAACCCGGTGATCATGCGCCAGCGCTACCCGGTTCCGGGCACGCCCTACGGACTCGCCTACGACTCCAAGCGCGACCTCGCGTGGGTCACGCTGACCGAACGCAATGAGGTGGTGGGCTTCGACGTCGCAGGCGGCGAGCCTGTCGAGAAGTACCGCTTCGCCACGGTCCGCCAGCCCAACTCGGTGGCTGTCGATCCAGGTAGCGGACGAGTGTTCGTCGCGTCCGCGGACCAGGGAGGGATGCAGGTGATTCAACCGTGAACGAGGGAGTGATCGACGGGGATTGGGAGTACCGGCCGCTTCGTCTGCCGGCCGGAGTGTCCCGCCGAACCGCGACGACCCAGCTCGCCATCCACGCCGAGTTCGCGGGCTGGGAACTGGCGAGGACGCTGCTGTACGGCGACGGCTCACGCCGGGTCTGGCTGCGCCGCCGCCGCACCGCCGATTCCATGCCGGGCGTGATCACCTAGACCGCCACGCCCGTGGTACCTCACCCGTGCTGACTCACGGGTGCAGGCGCAGGCCCTTGCACACCTTGTCCACGCCGGTGCGCGGTCCGTGCACGGCGAGACCGACCAGGTCGAGGTCCTCCCCCGCTACCGCGCGCACCACCGCACGGTTGTCCTCGTCATTGCCGGTGCTGAACATCTGCCGGGTGTAGACGGCGATGACCATGCCGCGGTCGAGTGCCCTCCGGTGAGTACGCGCCACCTCATCCCCACTGCCCTGGAACACGAGCACTGGCCGGCCGAACATCGGCAGGTACTTGTTGCCCGCCCCGTCCTCGTACGGCTGCCCGATGAGTTCACCCCATCCGGCCGCGACACCACTGGCCAGGAACGCCGTGACGTTCAGCGCCTGCCAGGTCTCCAACCCCTCGCGCAGCACGATCGTGATCTTCGTTGGTACGTCCATGCCCGGAGTGTCGTTGCCAGGCACCGTGACGTCTTGAACGCTGGTGCGGCATTTCAGTATCCACTGAAGCTGTAAGGACAGTAGATTGAGCACAATGGGGTGATGGACAGCGAGTGGGCCAGCTATTGGCGTGCGACGGACCGGCCGCTGGAGGCCATGCACGCACACTTCACCCAGCATCGCTACCACCGGCACAGCCACGAGACCTACTCGTTCGGCGTCACCGAGGAAGGCGCGCAAGCCTTCCGCTGCCGCGGAGGCGGTCACACCAGCGCGGCCGGCATGGTCATCGCGTTCAACCCCGACGAGCCGCACGACGGATACGCAGCGACAGAGCTGGGATTCACCTATCGCATCGTCCACATCGGACCCGAGCTCCTCACGGATCACCTGGCCGAGGTGACCGGCAGGTTCTCCGCTCCCCCGCTGTTCGCCGAGCCTGTCGTCCACGACCCGGTGCTGGCGACCGCCTTGCAGCGACTCCACAGCGGATTGCTCGACGGCAGCGCGCTGCGTCGCGATGAACTGCTCTCCGCGACACTCACGGCGATGGTCGGCAGGGCGACGACCCGTCCGTTGCGCAGCAAGCCACTCCCCCGCGGCGATCAGCATGCCGCCGAAGTCGTGCGTGAACTGCTCGACGCGCAGTACGCCGACGACCTCGGTGCGCACGACCTCGCCGCGGCGACGGGTTTGACCAGGTTCGCCGTGTACCGGGCGTTTCACGTGCGGTTCGGCATGGCTCCCAGTGACTACCAGCGGCAGTGCAGGCTGCGCGTCGCACGTGAACTGCTGGCGCGGGGGCGGACCGCGGCGGACGCCGCCATCGAGGCGGGATTCGCCGACCAGGCACACCTCACCCGCTGGTTCGGCCGCTACTACGGCATCACACCCGGCACGTACCGGAAGTCAGTCGATCGGCGACGCTGATGCGCGCTTCAGCAAGTCGCGCACCAGCTCCACGACCTCGTCCGGCGTGAACTCCATCGCGTTCTCGCCGACGGTGACCTCGAAGCTGCACCGCCGACTGTCCGGAGAGGACCGCACCCTGCCGAAGATCTGGATGTCGCGCTCGGCGGCGAGCTGCGCGCCCGCTCGCTCGACGTCGTCCTTCGCGGCGGGCAGGTGGACGTGGAACAGCGGCGTCTGCGGTCGTCCGGGAACCGTGTGCGCGGCACCGTCCGCGTTGATCGCCGCAGCCAGCGCGACGGCGTGGTCCCGGAACACACCCATGCGCGGCAGCACCTCGTCGAGCCCGAGCATCGCAGCGGCCGCCAGAGGCCAGGCGTCCGGGATCGACCCGCCGAGGCGCTGACGCCACACCGCGGCCTCTGCGACCGTGCCGGTGTCCGCGGCCAGCACGGCTCCACGAACACCCTCCAGAGCCTTGTAGAGCGACACGTACACCGAGTCGAACAGCCCGGCGATCTCAGCGAACGGGCGCTCGTAGAAGGTCTGCGCCTCCCACAGTCGGGCACCGTCGAGGTGAACCGCCGCACCGCGCTGCCGGGCCCACTCGGTTTGCTCCTGCAGGTCCTCCCAGATCGGCAACTGGCCGCCGATGTCGCGCTGCGGCAGTTCCAGCACCAGTGCGGCGAGCGGCTCGCGCACGCCGGCGAGATCCTCGGTCCTGATCAGCGAGTTGCGGTCGCCGACCGGGTGGAACCGCAACTCGTGCACGACGTTGTAGCCCTGTTCCTCCCAGACCACGAGGTGCGTCTGCGGGTGCGCCGCGAACGACTTGCGGCCACGGCGTTCCGAGTGCACGCGCAAGGCGACCTGCTGCGCCGTGGTCCCGGTCGGGAAGAAGAGTGCTGCCTCCTTGCCGAGCAGTTCCGCGGTCCGGTGCTCCAACTGCGCCACCGGACCGTCGGGCCCGTCGGCAGGGGTGTCCACCGGCAGTCTCCTGAGCAACTCCCGCAACAACCGGGGCGGCGAACGTCGGAGGGGCGCGTGCAGGAGCAACGACCGCTGGACCGGATCAGGCGACATGCCGAGAACATGACTTGTTCCAAGTTACTTGCAACAGACTCATCCGTCGATGAGCGTGAAGCGGGTGAGGAGTTCCCGCGCACGTCCGCACGTCCTACCAGGTCTTCCTCACTGACGTGATCCACCGATCCGCGTGACCTGGACGCGTACCGGTCGTTCTCACCCTCGAGCAAATTGCGGGAGGAGGCCGCAACTTCGCGAAGATCTTGGAACGCCAGCAGGTGTGCCGCTCCAGTTGGCGGGCAAGACCTTCTTGGACGGCACCAAGGACGCGCTCGACTTCGGATTGTCCACACCGCACTGTTCCGCTGGGGGTCAGCTACCGGCGCCGAAGCTCCGCGTGCCCTCGATGGACATCTCCGGGGACTACGTGCTCGCCCCGGCGCCTCATCTGACAGATCCCGATCCGCTCGCCAAGGCGGCTGCGTCGTTGTAGTTGAGCACGGCCGGCATCGACACCGCGCAGATCGTGATCCGAGCGCGGACGACACCCCGTTCCGGTGCGAGGACCTGCCCGGTCCCCTGCAGCTACCTCGGGGTCGCGATCAGCCCCGACCACTGAGCTGCTCTGGCAACCTCACCAACTCATGAGGGCTGAACAGTGGAAACGGCCAGCTCGGCGACCTGCGCAGCGATTTCCGAGGGTCGTTCCAGCGGCAGCATGTGTCCCGCGTCGGCGAGCACGAGGGCCTGTCCTCCCACCGCCTTGGCGAGCGCGTGAACGCTGGACTCCGGGACGAGCCTGTCCTCGTCTCCCACGATCGCGATCGCGGGGCGCTCCCCCGTCACCGTGAGCGCGGCTTCGCGGTCGTAGCGGTCGACCGCTGGACGGAACAGCGCCACGGTCTCCGGCCAGTGCCCCCAGACCATCTCGGCGGTCAGCGCGACGTCCGCCTCGCGCGGCTGATCTCCGAACAGCCACCAGCGCAGGCCGGCGGTCTTCGCGGGCTCGATCTTCTCGCGCACGGCGCGCACAAGGGGACCGAACGCGCGTTCCAGCTCTCGGACCAGTTTGCCCACGGACTTCGGCCACGCGAGCGAGGTCTCCGCCAAGCCGCTCGCGGCGGTCGAGACGAAGATCATCCCGGTCACCCGCTGCCGGAACAGGAGTGGCCTGCGTTCCGCCATCGCCATAGCGGCCATGCCGCCCATCGCGTGGCCGACGACGACGACCCTGCCGGACGGCGCCGCTCGTTCGATCAGCTCACCGAGATCGTCCCCGAGTTGGTCGATCGTGGCGGTCCCGGTGGTGGCGAGGCCCGACGCGCCGTGGCCCCGGTGGTCGTAGGCGATCACGTGCACCGGGCCGCCGATGGCCGAGGGCAGTTCGTCGACGACACGGTGCCAGCTGCGGTGGTCGAGCGCGTAGCCGTGAGCGAGCACGACCGTCAACTCGGCTTCGGGGGTGCCGCTCCGCACGAGGTTGAGCTCGGTCCCGTCCTCCAGCAGCAGCCGCTCCGCACCCATGCCCAGCCCCTTTCGACCCACCTGACACGTCCTCGGTGGTCGTAACGAGACTGGACCGTCTTACGTTATGGGTTGATCTCATGGCGTCCGAGAACGACGTCGGGCGGCCTCTGCCCGCCGCCGGTTCCCGGCACTTCTCGGAAGCGGTACGAGCCTGCCACACCGCCCGGCTGGACGATCCAGGCCTCGCCCGGTTCCCCCTCCGCCAGGAGCCTCTGCAGGGCGTCGGCGACCTGGTCCGGCGTGAGCAACGGGAAGCAGAGGCAATCGAACTCCTCCTTCGCCGCGCCCAGCAGCAGGGTGTCGACGAATCCCGGACACAGCGCGGTGAACGTGATGCCGTCCCTCGCAAGAGCCGGGCCCGCCGCGCGCACGTAGCCCACCACGGCGTGCTTGGTCATCGTGTAGAGCGGATCCGCCGGCATCGGCGTGAGCCCCGCGAGGGAAGCGGTGGCCACGATCGCGCCACCGCCCGCCCTGCGCAGTGCCGGGACCGCCGCGCACGTGCCGTAGACGACGTGGTCGACGTTCACGGCCATCAGCTTGCGGTAGTGCACGACGTCCAGCGCGTCGTCCACACCTGCCTGTCCGCCACCGACGCCCGCGTTGAGGTGCGCCACGTCCAGCCGACCGAAGTCGGCCTCGACCTGCGCCACCACCGCGGGCATCACCTCGGGGTCCGTCACGTCGGCGGTGATGGCCAGGCCGTCGACCTGGTCTGCGACCTGCTGTGCACCTGCGGCGTCCAGGTCCACGACCGCCACTCGCGCACCGAGTCTCGCCAGCCTGCGTGCCGACGCGGCACCGATGCCCGAGGCACCGCCGGTGACGAGTGCGACCTTGCCGCTGAGGTCCACAGCGGACTCCTCTCTGTCAGGAGTTGCGCAGGAATCGCTCGAGGACTCGGGTGCCGAACTGCAGCGCCTCCACCGGCACGCGCTCGTCGACACCGTGGAAGAGGCCCGAGAAGTCGAGGTCGGCCGGGAGCTTCAACGGTGCGAACCCGAAGTTGCGGATCCCCAGCTGCTGGAAGGACTTCGCGTCCGTACCGCCGGACAGCATGTAGGGCAGCACTCGGGCGCCGGGGTCCTCGGCGATGATGGATGCCGTCATGGCGTCCACCAGGGCGCCGTCGAACGTCGTCTCGACCGGCGGCAGCCCGACCCACTCACGCTCCACGTCCGGGCCGAGCAGTTGAGCGAGTTCGCGGTCGAACGCCTCTTCCCGGCCGGGCAGGATCCGGCAGTCGACGGTGGCTTCGGCGACCGACGGGATGACGTTGGCCTTGTAGCCCGCCGACAACATGGTGGGGTTGGCCGTGTCGCGCAGCGTGGCGCCGATCATCCGCGACAGCGCACCGAGCTTGCCGACGGCACCCTCGATGTCGTCCTCGGGGAACTCGAGGCCGGTGATCTCCGTGACGCCGGCGAGGAACTCCTTGACCGACGGCGAGAGCACGAGCGGGAAGCGGTGCTGGCCGAGCTTGGTGACCGCGGCGGCGAGCTTCGCCACCGCGTTGTCGTTGTGAATCATCGAGCCGTGACCCGCCGTGCCGCGCACGCGCAGCTTGAGCCAGCGGATGCCCTTCTCCGCGGTCTCGACCAGGTAGGCCCGCACGTCGTCCTTCAGCGTGATCGAGAAGCCGCCCACCTCACTGATCGCCTCGGTCACACCCTCGAACAGCTCCGGACGGTTCTCCACCAGCCACTTCGCGCCGAACAGGCCGCCTGCCTCCTCATCAGCGAGGAACGCGAAGACGATGTCGCGAGGCGGCACGATGTTGTCGCGCTTGAATCGCCGTGCCATCGCGAGCGACATCGCGACCATGTCCTTCATGTCGACGGCGCCGCGGCCCCACACGTAGCCGTCCTGCACGGCTCCGGAGAACGGATGCACCGACCACTCGGAGGCGTCGGCCGGCACGACGTCGAGGTGGCCGTGCACCAGCAGGGCGCCCCTGGACGGGTCGGCACCGGGAAGCCGCGCGATCACGTTGCCGCGCCCCTTGGCTCCGGACTCGACGTAGGTCGTGTCGTAGCCCACTTCCGCCAGCTTCTCCGCAACCCACTCAGCAGCCTTGCGCTCGCCCACGAGCGTGTCCGGATCGCCGGTGTTGGTCGTATCGATCCTGATCAACTCGCTGGCGAGCGTGATGACCTCGTCCTGGGCCAGCTTCAGGCCGGCGTCGTCTCCTGTGTTGCTCACACGGCCTTCCTACCACCGCGTCCGCCTGGTCGATGCGGTTGGAGGGGGGCCGATTTTGGCCTCTGGGAACGATCATGTAATCTATGCACACACCACGGCGAGAGCCGAGGGTCCGGGTGGCGGAATGGCAGACGCGCTAGCTTGAGGTGCTAGTCCCCGAAAGGGGGTGGGGGTTCAAGTCCCCCCTCGGACACAACCACTGGGGATACATCCCCGGTAACACGAAGTATGAAGTAAAGCCCGGCCTCATTAAAATGCGGCCGGGCTTTCGTGTGTCCGCAGCCTCCGATGCATCCGCTGCGAGGTGGTCGCGAGACGAGTTTCATCGTGCCGGCCCTGGCGCCGGGCGAACCACCGGCTGCGAGCGCGAAGCCGGCCTCCCCTGGCATCGGCGAGGCGTGTGCGCGGTTTGCCGTTGTCGGCGCTCCGAGCACCGCCGCGTGACGGGTCGCCGTCGTACGCGATCGTGGTGATGGATGATCACGGTCGTGTCACCGATCGGTCGGTGCTGCGTGCGTTGGGCCGAGGCCTGGGCAGCGCGTCGCGATCACCACGGTCGGAAGGCTTGATCGTGCGGGGATTGGCGCGGTGGACGGACACGGAGGTGTGCGCCGGCGACCGGTTCGTGCCAGGTCCGGGCTCTGCGATGGAGCCGCAGGAACGGGTTCCGTGGGGGCGGGGGGTGGCGGGGCGAGGTTCAGGCGGACCAAGTGGACAAAACCTCGACCACGGTGTCCGGGCATTGTCAACCTGGCGCCGCCGTCACCAACATCGAGCACCCACCAGCCACTACGGTGTGTTCTGCTCGATAGCCCGCTTTACCGAGAACGGGTTCAGGGTCGACTTCGACAGGTACTGCGCGGACGACCGGTTGTGATGTGCGGTCGAATTTGCGGCCGCGACCGGCGAAGGCGTGATCAGGTCAGGGAACTGCGCCTTCACCACGCAC
>DASYMV010000197.1:0-11976 GCA_036008865.1 Pseudonocardiaceae bacterium
ATTTAGTTCGATCGCTCCGAACAACACTGACATGTTCTGTCAGTCGTCCAGTTCAATCTCAAAGGAAACCTCTTGACGAGGTTCATAAAAGTTACTGGCTATTCGGCACGCTGTTGAGTTCTCAAAGAACACGCGCACACCATCACGTTCCGCATCTTACCGCGGTTCAATCCGGGGCTTGTGTTGAAAGCTTAGCTCGTTCGTTTTTCCGGTGTCAAATCGGCCCTTTCGGACCTCTTCGCTCAGCCAGGAACTCGCTTCGCATTCAGTTTTCTGTGTTTCCAGAACTTAGTCGAACCGCTTTTCCCCTGTCAAATCGGCTCCGTTTCCGGATCCGCCCAGCAAGAGATGCTGTTCAAATGTAGTTCTGGGAGGTTCTTGGACCTGAGGCTTCCAAGCCACAGTGGCCCCGAAGAGCGTGAGACGAGGGATGTCCGTCAGGTCCGACGCACAAGAGTACTCGGCTCGGTTCGCGGTGTCAACCCGCTCGACCCGGTGGCCCGTGCGACTCGAAGAAAGTTACCGACAGCGGCAGGCAAAGTCAAATCGCCTGGTCAGCGGCCTGCCGGACGGGTACGGACAGCTGGGGACCTGGCGACTTCGCCTGTGCCGGCCGTGGACGGAGCCACAGCGAGACGGACCGCAGGCCCTCCATCGCCTCCACGATCTGCTCCGGTGTCGCCGGCGTGCGGGACGACACCGGCACCAGGTCGTAGCCCCACATCCGGAATTCCCTCAGAACGGTGACGGGGTCGTCGCCGATGGCCTCGGTCGCGGAGGCGGAGAACTCCAGGAACACGTGCGGCCGGTCCCTGCGCAGCGTCCGCACGAGGCCGGCCAGGGCGCGATGTCCGCGGCCGGGCGCGTCTACCCGCACGACCGACAGGTGCATTCCCTGCAACGACGCGATCTGCTCGAGCTCGCGGTCGAGCCGCGTGGCCCGCACCTTCGGCACGTCGGACACGGCGTCCTCGCTGGCCTCGGACAGCGGCATGACGACGAGCCCGCCGGTCAGTGCGGGCTCGCTGCGCAGTTCACCGGCGCTCTCCCACGCCGCGGCGTCCACCACGATGAGTCGCTGGGCGATCCGCTCTGCGACGTTGACCTCCACGTTGTGCCGCAGCAGCGCACGCGCCGTGTCGCACGGCTCGACCGCCACCACCGCACCACTGGTGCCGAGCCTGCTCAGCACCCTGATCGTCTGGTATCCGACGTACGCCCCGATGTCGAGGAAGATGCCGTCCGGCTCGAGGACCGAGTCGATCAGCTCGGACAGCTCGGTCTCCCACACGCCGTTGCTCGACAGCAACGGCAGCATGAACGCGTCGTCGGACGGCAATCTGAGCAGGCCGGCGTCGCTCAGCACCAGAGAGCTGCGCACGTCGGGCGCGGATTCGGTGTGCCGCTCGTGCTCCCGCACGACCACGCGACGCAGCGCGTCGGCCGTCTGCTGGGCCTGGCTCGCGGCGCGGACGCCTGCGTCGAGCCTGGTGTCCCGCTCCCTCAGCACGTCGACGACCTTGGACTCGAGCGTGTCGATGCGGTCCAGGGTGCGGTCGAGCGCGACGGTCAGCTTGTCGATCCGCTGCGCGAGCGTTTCTCCCTGCTTGGCGCGCTTGCCGGCCTCGCCCACGACCGCGTCCTCGATCTCCCGCAGCCGGCGCCCCTGCCCGGCCATGTCCGCGCGCACCCGCACCACGCCGTCGTCCGTGCCGACGAGCTGGTCCGACAGCTGGGCCTGGCGCTCCGCGATCTGCTCGATCTCGGCGCGCAGCACCTCCAGCTCACCGAGGCCCACGCCGGCGGAGATGTCGTCCTGCCTGCGGACGAGTTCGCTCGCCGTGCGCTCCACCCCGTCGACCAGGGTGTTCAGCACGTCGCGCATGTGGTTGTCGTAGTGGCTGAGCACCCGCAGGACGGCCTTGCGCAACGCGGGTGCCATCGGCGTCCTGCTCGCCACGTCGACATCGGGCTGGCGGAGCAAGGCGTGCTTGGCCGAGTGCAGCGGGCGCAACGGGTCGGACGCCTGAACGGGCACGGCGGCCGCGCGGCGCGCACGCCAAGCGCGGTAAGCGTGCTCGACACGTTCCCGCAGATGCTCGCCGACCTTGCCGACCGACCGGGTGCCCAGCAGGTGCTCCCGACCGGCCAGGCCGATCGCGGCCGCGGTGGGCAGGTCCCCGGCGAGCGTGCGGATCAGCGTCGACGCCGCCTGGACGTCCGGCTCGGCACCGCCGTGGTGACACGGCACGAGCACGGCGGTTGACGGGTCGAACAGCTCCGCGACGGCACCGTGGTCGCTGGCCAGCACCGGGATACCCCTCACCGCGATCTCGGCGACGGTCACCGCGACGCGGTCGCAGGCCCCACCCCTGTGCAACGACAGCAGGCAGTCGGCCGCGTCGATCACATCGCGGACGTCGCCGTCCTCGACCAGTTCGATCCGCGGATCCGCCGAGGTGGCCAGCCGGAGCCGCTCGGCCGCCTCCGGGTGCTCCCGCGCACCGGTGACGCTCACGAGCAACGACACGTCGGTGCGGTCGGGGAACGCGCCGAGGAACGCCGAGACCGCACCGAGGACGTTGCCGGACCGGTCGACCGCGAGGTCGGCGGCGGTGACGAACACGACCACGTCGTCGTCCAGCTCGCGCTTGTCCCGCGCAGCCCGCTTGGCGTCGTCGTCACGCGCACCCGGATCGCGCACCGGCAGCGGCACGACCCGCACGGCTGGACCACCGGAACGTTCGGCAACGGCCTTGGTCGTCTCGGAGGGCACCCACAACTCGGAGGCGTCGGCACCCGCGTCAAGACCGACGTCCACGACGAAGCGGCCGTCCGGGACGGGCTCGGGGCCCCCAGCACGCACGAGCACGGGATAGCCGGGCTCGGTGGAGGTGGGCAGGCCCGACGCGCGCGCGGCCGCGAGCACCAGCTCAGCGACGTGGCCGGAGCCCAGCACCGACACGCCGAGCTGGTCGAGCAGTGCTGGTTCCTGTGCCTTGGGCCCGGGCACCGCTTGGACGGGGAGCCGTCCGCTGGCCACGCCGACTCCCGCGCACCACTCGCGGAACTCGGCGCTGTCGGCTCCGAACGGATCGCCGAACTGCTCGCGCAGCGCCCCGTCGCCTCGCCACAGCGCGCCGGCCCAGCGCGTGCTGCCGGGCAGTCCGGGCGCGGGCTCGCACGCCCAGGCCAGGAAGGCCGCGCCTCCGTCCTCGGCGAAGGCCGGCGGCGGTGCGGTGTTTCGCGGGACGCCCGCATCCGGTTGGCCGGTGCGTGTGGCCTCGCGGTAGTCGATCCGAAGTTGGTCGGGCAGTGGCGTGCCGTCGACGAGGTGGCCGAACCGGTACGGCACCGGCTGCACGGTGTGACCGGAGCGGACGAGCTCGGCGCGGTAAGCGGCGCACAGCTCGGCGAGCAGCGGATGTTCGGACAGCAACACCCTGGGCCGGTCGGCGAAATCCGCCGACAGCAGCCACGGCCGTTGCGGGTCGAACCCCGCGAAGTGGACGCTCAGCAGCGGCGAGCCGAGTGTCGTCAGCAGACCGTCCTCGGTGCGGTGCAGGTCGCGCTGACTCGCGTTCCACGCCGACAGGCCGATCCGTGCGTCGCGCAGCACGTGGTGGCTGACCAGTGCCGGGGCGGTGTCCAGGACCGCCTTCGTCACGTCGGGGTTGCGGCGCACCTGCTCGGTGAGCGAGCGCAGGAACGGCTCCGCACCCGACCCGACGGCGAGGAAGCCGGGGTCGAAGACACCGGTCTCCAGGAGTTCGGACGGGCTGGGCCGCAGGCCGTCGTCCGGCAGGGGCCGCAGCGCCCTCGGAACCAGGACCAGCGGGGCGTGTGCGAGTGCCCCGAGCACCGGCTCGGTGACGTTGCCGAGGACCTGCGTCCACGGATCGAGGTGGAGCACGGGCAGGCCCTGCGTGAGCAGCGCCTCCAGCAACCGGGGACGCAGCACCGCGCACAGCTGCGCCGCGGTGCAGCCGGTGGCCAGCTCGGCGAGTTCCTCGGACGGGATCTCCAGGTCGGCAGGCGTGATCAGTCCCGGCCCTGAGTTGGACGGCTGCGCGTCCACCACGAGGGCGAGGAAGCGGGCATCGGGGTTGTGGGCGAGGAACGAACTGGCCAGCACCTTCACGGCGGGCAGCTCGGCCGCCGTGGCGACCGTGCAGGCGTTGATCACCGGCCGGTCGGGTGTGGGTGTCCCCCAATACTCAGTCTGGTCACCTGTCACGGGCACTTCGGTCACGGTCTGCAAACCTAGCTTTCGGGACTGCTCTGTGTGGACCACCCGCACGGGTTGTTGTTCGCTCACAAGACGGGCAGCAGGGAACGCAGCTCGTAGGGGGTGACACTGCGACGGTAGGCGTCCCACTCCGTCCGCTTGTTGCGCAGGAAGAAGTCGTAGACGTGCTCGCCGAGCGCCTCGGGCAGCAGTTCCGAGTTCTCCATCTCGACGAGCGCCTCGCCGAGGTTCTGCGGCAGGTTGTCGTAGCCGGCGGCGCGGCGTTCCCGCTCGGTGAGCGACCAGACGTCGTCCTCCGCGGGCGGCGGCAGCTCGTAGCCCTCCTGGATGCCCTTGAGGCCCGCCGCCAGGATCACCGAGTAGGCGAGGTAGGGGTTGCAGGCCGAGTCGGGCGAGCGGACCTCCACCCGGCGCGAGGACGACTTGCCCGGTGAGTACATCGGCACGCGCACGAGCGCCGACCGGTTCGCGTGGCCCCAGCAGACGGCCGTCGGTGCCTCACCCCCGACGATCAGGCGCTTGTACGAGTTCACCCACTGGTTCGTGACACCGGAGATCTCCCGTGCGTGCATCAGCAGGCCCGCGACGAACGCCTTGCCCGTCTTGGACAGCTGATAGGGGTCCTCGGCGTCGTAGAAAGCGTTGCGGTCGCCCTCGAAGAGGCTGAAGTGGGTGTGCATGCCGGAACCCGGCTGGTCGCTGAAGGGCTTGGGCATGAAGGAGGCGCGCACTCCCTGGGTGATCGCCACCTCCTTGATCACGTATCGGAAGGTCATCACGTTGTCGGCCATGGTGAGCGCGTCCGCGTAGCGCAGGTCGATCTCCTGCTGGCCCGGCGCGCCCTCGTGGTGGCTGAACTCGACCGAGATGCCCATCGCTTCGAGCGCCTCGATGGCATGGCGCCGGAAGTGCGTCGCGGTCTCGTGGCTGGTCTGGTCGAAGAAGCCGCCGTTGTCCGCGGGCTCGGGCTCGCTGCCGTCCGACGGCAGGTTCTTCAGCAGGAAGAACTCGATCTCGGGATGCACGTAGCAGGTGAAGCCCATCTCACTGGCCTTCGACAGCGTGCGACGCAGCACGTGGCGCGGGTCGGCCCACGACGGCGAGCCGTCCGGCATCGCGATGTCGCAGAACATCCGCGCGGAGTAGTTGACGCCGTCCGGGGTCTGCCACGGCAGGACCTGGAACGTGGCGGGGTCCGGCTTCGCCACCATGTCCGACTCGTACACCCTGGCGAAGCCCTCGATCGCAGAGCCGTCGAACCCGATGCCCTCGCTGAAGGCGCCTTCGAGTTCGGCCGGGGCGACCGCCACGGACTTCAGGAAGCCGAGAACGTCGGTGAACCAGAGCCGGACGAACCGGATGTCGCGTTCCTCGAGGGTGCGGAGCACGAACTCCTGCTGGCGGTCCATGGGTCGCAGCCTATGTAAGAACGGTGAACGGTGCGTTGCGGGGCTCCTCCGGCATTTCGGCAAACGCTTTCCCGGCGTCCCTGCCGGCGGCAGCCTTCTGGAGGTGGTCATTCGTGAGCGGCTGGACCACGGACTCCTGACGACGCCGAGATCGCGCAGGGCGTCTGACCTGGTGCGGGGTACCGGTCGCGCCGCGACAGGGGTTCGGCGGACCTGGTGGATCTACGATCCACGCATGTCCGCACGCCGTGCCCTGTTCGGGTCACTCGTCGCATTCCTCGCCCTGATCTCCGGCTGCACGTCCCAGACCGCCTCGGCGGCGCTGCCGAGCGGCGCCGAACTGCTCGGCAAGTCCGCCGGGGTGATGCGCTCGGTGAAGAGCACGCACTTCGCGATCACCGTCGACGGGGAGCTGCCCGACATCCCGGTCCAGGGTGCCGAGGGCGACCTGAACGGCGACGGCAACGCCAAGGGCAAGGCGAAGACCAACCAGTTCGGCCAGCTGCTCGAGGTCGACTTCGTGCTGGTCGACAAGAACCTCTACGTCAAGGGTGCGACCGGTGGGTTCACCAAGCTGCCCGCCTTCCTGGCCGGACAGGTCTACGAACCCACCGTGGTCCTGAACCCGGACAAGGGCGTCGCACACGTGCTCGCGAGCGTGAAGGACCCCAAGACCACCGGCGACGACGGCGACACCTACGAGGTGACCGGCACAGTGCCCAAGGACGTCGCGGCAGGCCTCGTGCCCGGAATCGGCTCCGACGTGGCGGGCAGGTTCTTCGTCGCCAAGGACTCCTCGCAGCTGCGCACGGCGCGATTCGAGCTCCCCGGCAAGAACGGCGGACAGGCGGCGGTCGAGGTCGTGTTGTCCGACCTCGGCAAGCCGGTGACCGTCAACGCGCCGGCGTGAACAACCGCAGGCTCGTGATCACCGCAGGCGGCCTCGCGGTCCTGCTGGGCGCGCTCGACGCGTACGTCGTCGTCGGCGTGCTGATCGACATGGTGCGCGACCTCGGCGTCCCGGTGAACCACTTGGAGCAGGCCACGCCGGTGGTCACCGGTTACCTGCTCGGGTACGTGGCCGGGATGCCGCTGCTGGGACAGCTCTCCGACCGGTTCGGCAGGCGGTTCGTCCTGCAGGTGTGCCTCGGCTCGTTCGCCGTCGGCTCGGCGTTGACCGCGATCGCCGGTGACCTGCCGTTGCTCGTGGCAGGACGCGTGGTGCAGGGCATCGCCGGTGGCGCGCTGCTCCCCGTGACGATGGCGCTGGTGGCCGACCTGTGGGAGGAGCACAAGCGGTCGGCCGCGCTGGGGGTCGTCGGTGCGGCTCAGGAACTGGGCAGCGTGCTCGGCACCCTCTACGGGATCGGCGTGGCGACGCTGTTCCACGCGCTTCCGCTGTTCGCCGGCCTGGAGCCGCAGAGCTGGCGGTGGGTGTTCTGGATCAACTTGCCGCTCGCGGCCGTGGCCGCGGTGGTCGTGCAGCTCACCGTGCCCGCCGGACGACGGTCGGAGGCGACGCGGATCGACCTGGTCGGCGGCGCGTTGCTGGCGCTGGCGCTGGCGTTGCTGGTGATCGGGCTCTACAACCCGGACCCGGAGCACGCCGTGCTGCCGTCGTGGGGTCTGCCGGTGCTCGCGACGGCGCTCGTCGTACTGGCCGGCTTCGTGCAATGGGAGCGGAAGGCCAAGGTCCGGCTGCTCGACCTGGCGGGCGTGCGGACGGGACCGTTCCTCGCCGCTCTGGGCACGAGCCTCGCCGCCGGTGCGGCCCTGATGGTGACGCTGGTCGACGTCGAGCTCTTCGCCCAGACGGTGCTGGGGCGGAACTCGGCGTCGGCCGCGACACTGCTGACGCGGTTCCTGATCGCGCTGCCGGTCGGCGCGGTCGTCGGCGGTTGGCTGGCGTCGCGCCTGGGGGACCGCTGGGTGTCGTCCGGGGGCCTGCTGATCGCGGCGGGCGGCTACGTGCTCATCGCGCAGTGGCCCGCGGACGTGACGTCGCAGCGGTACCTGTTCGGTCCACCGGTGCTCGACACGGACCTGGCGATCGCCGGGCTGGGGCTGGGGCTGGTGATCGCCCCGGTGTCGGCGGCGGCGCTGCGGGTCGTGCCCCCGGCGCAGCACGGCATCGCCTCGGCGTCCGTGGTGGTCGCTCGGATGACCGGGATGCTGATCGGCGTCGCCGCGCTCTCGGCGTGGGGCCTGCACCGCTTCCGGGAGCTGACCGGGACGCTCAACACACCCCTGCCGTTCGGCGTGCCGCAGGAGGAGTTCAAGCGCCAGCTCCATGCGTACCGGCAGGTGTTGACGGACGCGCTGCTGACCGAGTACCACGAGATCTTCCTGATCACGGCGGTGATCTGCGTCGCCGGGGCGGCCTTGTCCGTGCTGCTGCCGGGGCGGGTGCGCGTCCGGAACGAGGAACTCGCGGTGCCTGAACGAGGGACTCGCGGTGCCTGAACGAGGGACTCGCGGTGCCTGAACGAGGGACTCGCGCGAACTACTTGCAGCGGGTGCCCTCGGGCGGCAGTTGCAGGTCGACCAGGTACTTGGTGGCCGCCGGGTCCACACATGAGTTGCCCTGGAGGAACACCGTGTGCTGGGTGCCCTCGAAGGTGAGCAGGCCGCCGCGCAACGCCACGGCCAGGTTCACGCCCGACTGGTAGGGCGTGGCCGGGTCGCCGGTCGTGGAGATCACCAGCACCGGGGCCAGACCGTCGGCCTTGGGCGCGTGCGGCTCCGCCGTCGGGGGAACGGGCCAGTAGGCGCAGGAGTCCAACGGCGCGCCGGGCGAGCTGCCGTCGTCGAGGAACGGTGCGGCCTCCTTGTACCGCTTGGAGGCTTCGGTCAGCACGGCCTTGTCGGTCAGCCGCGGGTCGTCGACGCAGTGGATCGCGTTGAAGGCGTCGGTGATCGTCGAGTAGTTGCCCTGCGGGTCACGGTCGTAGTACGCGTCCGCGAGCAGCATGAGCGTCGACCCGCGGTTGTTCTTCAACTCGTTCAGACCCGAGTTGAGCGGCTGCCACAGTTCCTGCGAGTACAGCGCCTGGATCACGCCGGTGACCGCGTCGGTGTAGGAGAGCTTGCGCCCGTCGACGTCGATCGGCCGCTTCTGCAGCGGGATGGTCAGGTCGCGGAACGTCGCGTTGGCCTTGCCGGGGTCGGAGCCGAGCGCGCAGTCCTTGCGCAGGCCGCACCACGCCACGAACGCCTCGAAGGCCTTCTGGAAGCCCTCTCCCTGCGCGACCAACGAGTCCACCTGGCTCTGCGTCGGGTCCACGGCGCCGTCGAGCACGAGGGCGCGGACGTTCGCCGGGAACGCCTCGGCGTAGCTCGACCCGATCCTCGTGCCGTACGAGTAGCCGATGTAGCTGAGCTTCGCGTCACCGAGCGCCGAACGCATGACGTCCATGTCCTTGACGACGTCGCGCGTGCCGACGTTGGCGAGGACGTCGGTGCCCGTGTTCACGGCGCACTTGTTCGCGTAGTCCTTGTTCTCCGCCTCGGTCTGCGCGATTCCCGCCGGTGAGGTGTCCAAGTCGTCGTCGAGGCGCTCGGCGTCGCGCTCGGTGTTGGTCAGGCACCGCACCTGAGGCTCGCTGGACCCGATGCCGCGCGGGTCGAATCCCACGAGGTCGAAGCGCTTGCCGAGGTCGCTCTTCTTCACCTCGGAGGCGAGGCCGGCCGCCGCGGCCATCCCGGACGCACCCGGCCCGCCGGGGTTGACCAGCAACGATCCGATGCGCTGGTCGGGAGAGGTGGCCTTCTGCCGGAGCAGGCCGAGCCGGATGGTGCGGTCGCCGGGCTTCGCGTAGTCGAGCGGCACCTCGAGGCGGGTGCACTCGATGTTCCTCTTGTTGGAGTAGGCGCTCTTCGTCGACCCGGTCGTGGCGTAGGACGAGCAGTCGCCCCAGGCCAGGGTCTGGCCGTAGAACCGCTCGAGGCCAGCCGGGACGACGCCCGCCGGGCCCTTCTTCTCAAGGCTCACCCCGGCGGTCGGCTGGCCGACGACCGTGGTCGAGCAACCGGCGAGCAGGGCGATGCCCGTGAGGGCGAGGATGAAGCGGCGAAGGGCGTACACCCCACGATGGTGCCATTCGCGCCGTTCGGCCGTCGTGACATGACCTGTGAGCCACGTCGTCACCCGTGCCGGGGCCCGGTGCGGGAAGATGGACGCATGCCGCAGCTCCGCATCGCTCTCGCCCAGGTCAATGCGACGGTCGGCGACCTCGACGGCAACGCCGGCCTGGTCGTCGAGTGGACCCGCAAGGCCGCCGAGGAAGGCGCGCACGTCGTGGTGTTCCCGGAGATGGTGCTGACCGGGTACCCGGTCGAGGACCTGGCACTGCGCAAGTCCTTCGCGCGCGCCTCGCGGGAGGCGCTCGAGAAGCTGGCAGGCCGGCTCGCCGATGCGGGCCTGGGCGACATCGCGACCTTCGTCGGCTACCTCGACCTCGACCACCGCGGAGTGCGCAACGCCGCCGCGGTGCTGCACGGCGGTCGCGTCGCGGCCAAGCAGTACAAGCATCACCTGCCGAACTACGGCGTGTTCGACGAGCGGCGCTACTTCGTGCCCGGTGACGCGCTGGACATCGTCCGGGTGGGTGGCCTCGAGATCGGCATGGTCATCTGCGAGGACCTGTGGCAGGACGGCGGTCCCGTCGCGGCTCTCGGTGAGGCGGGCGTCGACCTGGTCGTCTCGCCCAACGCCTCCCCCTACGAGCGCAAGAAGGACGACGCCCGGCTGCCGCTGGTGACGCGCCGGGCGGCCGA
The DNA here is from genome assembly GCA_036008865.1 of Pseudonocardiaceae bacterium. Lineage (GTDB taxonomy): Bacteria > Actinomycetota > Actinomycetes > Mycobacteriales > Pseudonocardiaceae > DASYMV01. The sequence continues at coordinate 10,435 of DASYMV010000197.1, forward strand.
AGCGGGCGCTCCCCTGGCGTACGTGAACCTGATCGGCGGCCAGGACGAGCTGGTGTTCGACGGCGACTCGATGGTCGTCACGCAGGACGGCACGCTGATCACCAGGGCGCCGCAGTTCGTCGAGCACCTGACGGTGCTCGACCTGGACCTCCCCGGTGGCACGCCGCGTGCCGAAGGGGAGTTCGCCGGTTTCACGGTGACGCGCACGACGCTGTCGGACGAGCCCGTGCCCGCCTACGACACGCTGCCCGTCCCGCCGATCTCCGAGCCGCTGTCCGACGAGGCGGAGGTGTGGCACGCGCTGGTCACCGGCCTGCGCGACTACGTGCACAAGAACAAGTTCCGGTCGGTCGTGCTCGGCCTGTCCGGCGGCATCGACTCGGCGGTCGTCGCTGCGCTGTCGGTCGACGCGCTGGGCGCGGACAACGTGCACGCGGTGTCGATGCCGTCGAACTACTCGTCGGAGCACTCGAAGTCCGACGCCGCGGAGATGGCGCAGCGCACCGGGCTGCACTTCGAGGTGCAGCCCATCGCGCGCATGGTGGAGGCGTTCGTGTCCCAGCTCGGGCTGACCGGCCTGGCCGAGGAGAACGTGCAGGCGCGCTGCCGCGGCGTCACGCTGATGGCCCTGTCCAACCAGTACGGGCACCTCGTACTGGCGACGGGGAACAAGACCGAGCTGGCGGTCGGCTATTCGACGATCTACGGCGACGCGGTGGGCGGTTTCGCACCGATCAAGGACGTGTTCAAGACGCTCGTGTGGGACCTCGCCCGGTGGCGCAACGCAGAGGCGGAGAAGCTCGGCGAGGTGCCGCCGATCCCGGAGGACTCGATCACCAAGCCGCCGTCGGCGGAGCTGCGGCCGGGTCAGCTCGACACCGACTCGCTGCCCGATTACGAGCTGCTCGACGACGTGCTCGACGACTACGTCGAAGGCGACAAGGGGTACGACGACCTCATCGCCGCCGGGTTCGACCACGAGCTGATCGAGCGCGTGATCACCATGGTCGACCGGGCCGAGTACAAGCGCCGCCAGTACCCGCCGGGCACGAAGATCAGCAACAAGGCGTTCGGACGCGACCGGCGTCTGCCGATCACCAACGCCTGGCGCGAGGGCTGACCGCGGCGCTCACTGCGGGCGGACGAACGGGAAGAGCACGGTCTGCCGGATCGAGGTGCCGGTGAGCATCATCAGGACCCGGTCGACGCCCATGCCGAGCCCACCGGTGGGCGGCATCCCGTGTTCCAGCGCACGCAGGAAGTCCTCGTCGAGTTCCATGGCCTCCACGTCACCGCTCGCGGCCTTGAGCGACTGGGCCTCCAGCCTGCGCCGCTGCTCCAGCGGATCGGTGAGCTCCGAGTACGCCGTGCCGATCTCCGCGCCGAACGCCACCAGGTCCCACCGCTCGGCCAGCCGCGGATCACCGCGGTGCGGACGGGTCAGGGGGGACACGTCGGTCGGGAAGTCGATGTAGAACGTGGGCTCGACCGTGGTCGGCTCGACGAGCTTGTCGTAGGCCTCGAGCAGCAGCTCCCCGTGGC
>DASYMV010000198.1:0-4649 GCA_036008865.1 Pseudonocardiaceae bacterium
CCTCCGCCGTAGTTGATGTTCGCTCCGTTGCACTGGGCGAGGTAGTTCTTGATCCACTGGGCCATCGCGTTCTGCTGAGCCGTCGATCCGGACGCGGTGAGTGAACCCTTGGCGCACGTGATCCCGGCGGCCTGGTTCGACCCCGATGGTGTACCGCCCCCGCCGCCGGGATCTGAGCCGCACGCGACGAGAAGCAATGCGAGGACGGTCAGCGTGCCCAGTGCGACACCACGCCGTCGGGGCTTCACGAAACCTCCCAGGGGTCGGAAACCAGGGCAGTTGCGACCGGCGATCAATCACCTCAGGAAGACCAGTGTCACAACACGCCTGAACCCACAGGTAAACGCAAGGTGAATTAACGCTGAGAACAAAGAATTCACCAACACTGAATCGGTCTCTGAGTCACAGGATTCGCTCACCCTGTCACGCTTGGTGTAGATGATGATTGTTCCGGCCAAGCGCCTCGATGGACGTGCGCGTCGAGCGCGGTGTCGCTGTGTGATGTTGTTGAAGCGCTGCGCAGTTCGGGCCCGAAGTGTCCGGGGCCTTTCGTGGCGAGGGGTGGCCCGGTCGGCGAGCGTGCGCTCCTGGCCTCCGCACAGGTGGCGGTGGGCGTCGGGTGTGGACTTCTGGGCCTCCCGAAAGGACTGTGCAACCATTCATGACTATTCTTTTGAATAGATGCCGAAATGTGTCGGAGTTGCACGGTGACCTAGCTCACACGTTTAGCCGGTTGTGGCCCGTGTCGGCGTTCCGCGGTTCGGCGATTAGGTCGCGAAAATCGCGTGTCCGGTCGAGCCGGGCTATCGTGGAGAAGTCCGGTCAGCGTCGACTTCGCAACAACCCGAAGGTGTCCGGATGAGGACTCGAAAAGTTGATCCGTTCTTTCGATTCATGCAATTCGACTCATGCGTACCTCACACCGCGCTCGCGGAGGTGCCATGAACGCCGACGCGCTGCGCACCCGAGGCCGTGCTGGTTCCTGGCGGCGTCGCATGGTTCCCCGCGACGCCCGCGAGTCTCATCGTGGTGTGTCCCCCCTGGAACTGCTGGTCGACCTCTGCTTCGTGGTCGCGGTGGCCTCGGCGGCGTCAGAGCTGAGGAGGCTCGTGGCCGGGGGACATGTCGTGCCGGGCCTGCTCGGCTACCTGCTGATCTTCTTCCTGATCTGGTGGTCCTGGGTCAGCTTCACGTGGTTCGCCTCCGCATACGACACGGACGACGTTCCGTTCCGGCTCCTGGCCCTGCTGCAGACGGCCGGTGTGCTCATCCTCGCCGCGGGTGTCCCCGACGCCCTGGCGCACCACGAGTTCGCCACGGTCATCGCGGGTTACGCGATCATGCGAGCGGCGATGGTGGCGCAGTGGATGCGCGCGGCCGCCGAACACCCGACCGGTCGTTCGGCGGCGTTGCGCTACGTGGCGGGGATCGGTTTCTGCCTCGTGGTGGCACTGACGAGCGGCCTGCTACCGCACCCGTGGGGCAGCGCCGGCTTGGGGCTGCTGATTGTGGCTGAGCTCGCGGTCCCGGTGTGGGCGGAGTCCCGCGGACGCCCCACCTCGTGGCACCCCGAGCACATCAACGAGCGCTACGGCATGTTCACCATGATCGTGCTCGGTCAGTGCGTGGCGGCGGTCACCGTCGCCGTGCACGCGGCCATCAGCGATCACGGATTGTCGGCCTCGCTGCTCGCGCTGGCGGTGGGCTCCATGGCGCTGCTGTTCGGCCTGTGGTGGTCCTACTTCAACCTCAAGGCCGACGCGGCGGAGACCTTGCGCGTGTCACGGGGGTCCGCGGCGATCTGGGCCTATGGGCACTACGTCGTCTTCGCGGCGCTCGCTGCCCTGGGAGCAGGGCTGGAGGTTGTCGTCGAAACGGTGGAACGCGGTGGTCCGGCGCCTGCGCCCACGGCTGCCTTCGCGGTCGCCGTGCCGGTCGCGGTGTACCTCGTGGTCGTCGGCGTGCTGCACGACCCGGTGCGGCGTGCCGGCTTGCACCGCCAGAGCGACGCGACCGTCACGGCGATCCTGTCGCTGGCCGTCGCTGGGAGCACGCTGTTCCTGCCGCTCTGGACTGCGGTCCTCGCGATGGGTGGGTGCCTCACGATCCAGGTCGCCGCCGACGTGGTCAGCACCCACCGCGACTCGGTGAGCCGAACTTGAGCACGTCGCGCCATACGCCCGGTTCGGGTCCAGGTCCGTCCGACCACGGGTCGAAGGGCCCGTGCGGTCGAGGTGCGCCGTGGCGTAGGGAATTGGCGAGGGGAACACGGAGGTTGCGATGGCCGATCACCCCCACGACTCCTCGCGGCGCGATCCCGACCGCTCGCGCAACACCAGGATCGACGTCCGGATCGACCACGCGGCCGTGGAGTCGGTGCGGCGGTTCAGCGGAGCCTTCGACTACCCGACCGTGCGCCGTGTCGTGGCCGAGTCCTACGAGCGACTCGCCGCCGGCGCCAGCGTCCACACCTACCTGCCGATCCTGGCGGCTCGGTCGGCTCGGCAGTGGCTGGAGAGCGAACATCACCCGGACGACCACTAGGACCTGGTCCCCGCACGCGCTCGGGCAGCGCGGACGGCTGACGACAACGCGTCGATGTCGTACGCGCCGTGGTGCCGTCGTCCGTTGACGAAGAACGTCGGGGTGCCGGCGACGCCGCTCAGGTCGGCCGACTCGACGTCGTCTGCGATGCGCGACGACCCGACGTGCCGGTGCAGGTCCTCGCGGAAGCGATCGATGTCCAGGCCGAGGTCCTCGGCGTAGCGGATCAGGTCCGGCACCAGCAGCTCGCCCTGGTGGTCGAACAGCACGTCGTGCATGGGCCAGAACGCGTCCTGGCGCGCCGCGGCCTCCGCAGCCTCGGCAGCGAGTTGCGCGTGCGGGTGCACGTCGTTCAGGGGCAGGTGTCGCCAGACGTAGCGGACGTCGCCGAAGTCGGCGAGCAAGTCGCGGACGACCGGTTCCGCGAGGCCGCAGTACGGGCACTCGAAGTCGCCGTACTCGACGACGGTCACCGGTGCGTCCAGCGGCCCGCGAAGGCGGTCGCGGTCGAGATCGACCGGCACGACGAGGTCGACGACACCCCTGGCGGTCCCGAGCAACGCCCGGCTGCGCAGCCCCGGCGGGAGCAGGGCGGTCATGCGGAACACCACCCAGCTCAACACGGCCGCACCGAGCGCAGCGCAGAGGACACCCGCCTTCGCCTCCTCGAGCTGCGGCCCGCGAAACGCCAGCGTCGAGATCAGCAGCGACAGGGTGAAGCCGATGCCGGCGATCGCGCCTCCACCAGCCACCGCGGCCCACCCGACGGGCGGACGCAGGTTCCCCCTGCTGAGCACGGTGAGCAGCCACGAACTGCCGAGGATGCCGATCGGCTTACCGATGACGTAGCCGAAGAAGATCCCGAGCGTGATGGGTGAGGTGAGCGCGCGGGCGAGGAACTCGCCGTTGATCGTGATGCCCGCGTTGGCCAGAGCGAACAGCGGCACGATCACGTAGCTCGTCCACGGGTGCAGGCGTTGCTGCAACCGGTCGTTCGGTGAGATCGCCGAGCCGAGCCCGACTTGGGCGGCACGTGCGAGTTCCGCCGTGGGCTGTTCGCGGAAGAGCCGGAAGAGGTCAGATGCCCGCTCCAGATCGCTGCGTGCGGCCGAGTACGCGTAGGTGAGCAGTCCCATCGCGAGTCCGGCGACGACGGGGTCGACGCCGGACCTGAAGAGCGCCACCCACATGGCCACTCCGAGCAGCACGTAGACGAACGCCTGGCGCACACCGCTGGCCCGCACGAGCAGGATGACCGCGAAGATCCCGACCGCGAGGAGCAGCGCCGCCGATGCGACGTGCTCGCTGTAGGCGACGGCGATGACGCCCAGCGAGACGATGTCGTCCACCACGAGGACGGTGAGCAGGAAGGCGCGCAGACGTTCCGGAAAGCGTGGCCCCACGAGGGAGAGCATCCCGAGCGCGAACGCCGTGTCGGTCGACATCGCCGCGCCCCAGCCGTCGGCGGACGGCAGGCCGGCGTTGAACATCAGGTAGATCGCGATCGGCACCAGGAGGCCACTGAGCCCGGCGACGAGCGGTAGGGCGAGGCGCCGCCTTTCCCGCAGCTCTCCCAGGTCGAACTCACGGCGCGCTTCGAGACCGACGACGAGGAAGAAGAACGTCATCAGGCCGGTGTTCAACCAGCCCCGCAGGTCCTGGGCGAGAGTGTGGCCGTCGATGCCGACGGAGAACTCGGTGTGCCACACGGACTCGTACGACGACGAGTCGACGTTCACCCACGCCAGCGCGGCGATCGTGGCTGCCAGCAACACCACCGCGCTGCCGGTCTCCGTCTGGAGGAACGCGCGCAGCGGGGTCTGCAGACTCCGCGCCCACGCGGTGCGCCCCGAGAACGGTCCTGAGGACGACTGGGCCTCCGTCATCGGAACTCCAATCGGCGGATATCCCGGCGTTCACGCCGGGAGGAGCCGATCCCGCCCTGTTCGGGCGCGCAGCGCCCGGACCCCGACGGTGTGGCCCACAAACGGACAGGGTTGTGTGTGAAACGTGGCGACGACGCTGGTGAGGCGGGCATACCGGTACCGCTTCTATCCGACCGAGGTGCAGCAGCGGGAGTTGCTGCGCATGTTCGGGTGCGTGCG
>DASYMV010000199.1:0-9899 GCA_036008865.1 Pseudonocardiaceae bacterium
CGGGCGGGACCACGAACGCCCCCAGCACCGCGCCGATCCCGACGCTGGCGAGCAGCAGGCCGTAGCCGTCCGGACCCAGGTCCAACGGGCCTCGCGCGACAGCGGGCAGGAGCGCCCACATCCCGCTCGCGAACATCATGAACAGCAGCGAGCGTATGAGAACCGTGGCGAATCTCGGCGCGCTGCGGATGTAGCGCGCACCCGCGCGGGTGGCCGCGACGATGTGCTCCGACCCGAGCGGCCGGTGGTCGCGCGGCCGCGGCCACATGTACAGGACCACGAGGACACCGATGAACGACACCGCGTTGAACCCGAACGTCGCCTGCGGGCCGACGGCCGCGATGAGCAGGCCACCGAGCGCCGGACCCACCGCCCGCGCCACGTTCGCGTTGGCGCCGTTGAGCAAGGCGGCCTGCGGCAGTTCGTCACGACTGACCAGTTCGGGCTGGATGGCCGAGAACGACGGGACGGACAGCGCCTGGCCGATGCCCATCAGCGCGACCAGTTCGAGCAGCAGGTGCGGAGTGATCATGTGCGCCGCGGTCAGCGCGGCCAGGCCGATGGCGCCCGCGACCATGAAGGACTGGCCCGCCAGCAGCAGGCGCCGGCGATCGAGGATGTCACCCAGCGCTCCGGACGGGACGACGAGCAGGAACACCGGAAGCGTCGTAGCGGTCTGCACGAGTGCGACGTCGAACGGGCTGCCGCCGAGGTCGCCCATGAGCCACTGGGCGCCGACGGTCTGGGCCCAGGTGCCGGTGTTCGCGACGAACTGCGCGAGCCACAGCGCACGGAAGGCCCTGCGTCGCAGGGGAGCCCACATGGGCAGCGCGACAGTGGACTCCATCGCCGTGCCCGTCACGACAGGGCTCGCAGCCCGTGCTGCACACCGGTGTCGCCGGCCGCGAGCCGATGTGCGACGTGGTCGAACAGGTATCCGTCCTCGTCGAGGAAGTCGCGCCAGCTCCGCTTCGGCTTCCACCCGAGCAGGCGGACGGCCTTCTCCGATGAGATACCGGACGCGTCCCGGCGGTCCACCGGGCGCAACTCCACCTCGTCGCTGAAGTGGCGGCGCACGAGTTCGTGCAGCGGCCCGCCCGCCGCGTTGTCCGCCGCCGCCGCGCAGAGCACTTCGTGACCGGGCAGGTCCGCGGTCACCGCGAGCTCGATGAGGTCCGCGAGGTCGTAGACCAGGATGTAGGACCAGAACGACGCGCTCTTGTCCGTGCCGTGCGCGCGGACGATCGGACCGATGTTGCGCTCGATGTTGCCCTCCCACTGCACCCATGTCGGGCGCAGCGAGATCGCGGTGATGTCGGACCGCGCGGTGGCCGCGTCCATCAGTTGCTCGCCGAAGTACTTCGACAACGCGTAGGAGTCCTGGGGCCGGGCCCTGTGCTCCTCGTCCACCGGCGCGTAGTCGGCGTGGAAATAGCGCCTCGGGTAGCAGAAACCCAGCACGGTCTCACTGGACATGTTGACGAACCGGCGGACTCCGGACCGCTCGGCCGCCTCGAGCGTGTTGTACGTGGCCATCAGGTTGTTCTGGAAGATCACGTGCCGCGGGTTGTGCACCGGGCTCGCCATCGCCGCCGCGTGCACCACGGCGTCGTGGCCCGGCACCACCGCGGCCGCGTGCCCGGCATCGGTGAGATCGGCCTGCACGTAGAGCGCGCCGCGTGCGCGCTCGTACACCGCAGGGGCGATGTCCACCGCTGTCACCTCGTGCCCCGCCTGCAGCAACCGGTGGACCGTCGCGGCGCCGACCTTGCCTCGAGCTCCCGTCACCAGAATCCGCATGCGGGGCGTGTACCCGGCAGATGCGGCCCCATGCCGCCCGTCAGGGTGACCGCCTGAGCACCTCCCGGTACAGCTCCACGTACCGGTCGGCCATCGCCGACGGGGTGAACCGCCGCGCGGCCTCCGCCGTGCACTCGGCGGGATCGATCTCGCCGGCCGCCGCGAGGTGCGCGGCCAGTTCGTCCTCGTCGTCCGGGGCGGCGAGGAATCCGGTGCGGCCGTGGTCGACGAGTTCGGGCAGGCAACCGCGCCGGAACCCGATCACCGCCGTGCCCAGGGCGAGCGCCTCGACCGCAGCGGTTCCACCTGGTTCCTCCCACAACACGGGGAAGAGCGCCGCGCGCGCCGTGCCGAGCACGCGGTCGCGTGCGGGCCCGCGCAGAGTTCCGGTCCAGCGCACTCGTTCGCCGTCCACGTACGGTGCCACCTCGTCGAGCCAGTACCGCACGTCCGGGTTGAGCGCCGTGAGCGGATCGGCGGCGAGCGCCGCGTCCAGGCTCGCGCGGTCGTGGTGCGGACCGACCGGCCCGGCGAGCACGAGTGGCGCGCCCAGCTTGTCCGCGAGGCGAGCGGCGACGTGCTGCCCCTTGGCCGGCGTGATCCTGCCGAGGACGACGAGGTGATCGGCCTTGTGCGGCAAGGCGTGTCGGTCCGCATTGCGCGCCAGCGGAGTGGCCAGGTGCACGTGCCCGACGCTGTGCGCGCGCAACGCCGGCGGGGCTGAGGCGAGCTGAGCGGCCGACACGCCGTTGACCCACACGCGGCCCCCGCCGTCGAACGTCGAGTAGAACTCGCGGTGCTTGGTCAGGTCCCAGTGCAGCGTGTGCAGCACCGGTGGCGCACCGCTTCCCATGGCGGACAACGAACTCGGGCCGACGACCTCCACGTGGTCGTGCACCAGATCGAGGTCGTCGCGGCGGCGCAACTCGGTGATCACGCGTTGAAGATGCGCGTGTGCGAGGCCGGAGACCCGGTTGTAGGGATCCAGCAGGTGGCCGAACTGTCCGTGGTCGAACACCGAGATCCGTTCCTCGGCGCGGAGCCTGCTGTCCCCGACGGTCGCCAGAACGACCCGGATCCCGCGCCGTCGCAGCTCCGGGACCAGGGTGGCGATCACGTTCTCGATCCCGCCGTATCCGGGAGGGGGAACCGGCAGCCACGGCCCGGCGTTGACGAGCACCTTCACGGTCACGGTGACGGCATCCCCAGCGTGACCAGCGGCGGGCGTTCCACCACCGACACGTCGGTGAGCACGAGCTCGCGCCCGAGCGCGCCCGCGGGGACACCGCGGCGGAACTGCGCGATCGTCGTCGACGCCGGTGCGCCACCGACGATCCGTCCTGCGCGCTCCAAGCGGTTCAGCGCGGTCAGCAGGATCTGCCCCGCCATGATTCCCAAGCCGTGGTTGCTCTGGTGGCGGTGCGTGCGGGTACCCAGATCGACCTGAGCCAGTGAATCCAGGCCGCACAGTGCGAGCAGATCGATCAGGTGGCCCACCTCGACGCCGTAGTGGGTCACGAAGGGGATGCGCTCGAGCACGCAACGCCGCCCGGCGCACTCGCCGGCCAGCGGCTGGACGAAACCCGCGAGCTCCGGCCAGTACAGGTTCAACAAGGGCCGGGCGACCAGTTCGGTGACCCGGCCTCCTCCGTCCGGCTCGACGGACTCCCCTGAGACCAGGGGGCGGTGGTAGAAGCCCTTGACGTAGGCGATCCCCGGATCGGTGAGCAACGGCCCCACCAGACCCACCACGAAGTGGGGCGAGAAGTCGCGCAGGTCGCCGTCGACGAACACGACGAGGTCCCCAGTGCTGGCCGCCAATCCCTTCCACAGGGCCTCGCCCTTGCCGGTGGCTGCGGGCAGCTGTGGGAGAACCGATCCCTGGGCCACCACGTGTGCACCCGCTTCGAAGGCCACCGCGGCGGTCGCGTCTGCGGATCCGGAGTCGACGACGATCAATTCGTCGACCAGGGGCAACTCCTCGATGAGGCATCGGCGAACCGTGCTGACGATGGAGCCGATCGTGGCCGCCTCGTCACGCGCCGGGATCACCACGCTGACTCGCTGTCCTCCTTTGCATCCGAGGAGTTCTTCCGCCGACCACTGCTCCGCACGACAGCCGCGTCGCATCATCCAGTCGATGACGGTGTCGGGGAGCGCAGCACCCGCGGTATCGGTCACGGCAGACTCTTCCGGTTGCAGGGCACGAGTTTCTCCGTTTTCACGGAGTTGCAACAGGGGAAAACTCCCTGCTGTGACAAAGTGCGGTGTGGGGTTCGTCGGCGCCGGCGGTGTGGCGGCCCGCCACGCCCGCGTGCTCGCGTCGTTGCCGTCGGCGCGAGTGGTCGCGGTGACCGACACGGATGCGTTGCGGGCCGAGCAGTTCGCCGAGCGGCACGGCGCCGTCGCCGTCCCAGGTCTGTCCGAACTGCTGGACTCCGGAGTGGACGCGGTGTACGTGTGCGTGCCGCCCTTCGCACACGGAAGACCGGAAGAGGCGATCGCGGCCGCGGGACTGGCCGTGTTCGTGGAGAAACCGCTCGGCTTGGACCTCGAGGTGCCGCAGCGCGTGGCGGAGTTGCTCGACGACGCGGGCGTCGTCACGGCGGTGGGCCACCACTGGCGCTACTCCGCGGCCGTGCGGCGGGCCGAGCGGCTACTCGACGGCTGTGCAGTTCGAATGGTCTGCGGTGCCTGGCTGGACAAGCTGCCGCCGGTCGCTTGGTGGGCGCGCCGGGAATGCTCGGGTGGGCAACTCGTCGAGCAGGCGGTGCACGTGCTGGACCTCGCGCGTGTGCTCGCCGGCGAGGTCAGCGAGGTGTACGCGCAGCCCGACCGGGCATCGGTCGGGCCGGACGCCGACATCGACGGCGCGACCGCCGCCACGCTGAGCTTCGCCTCCGGCGCGGTGGGCACGCTCGCCGCGACCTGGCGCCTCGGCTGGAAGCACCGCGCGGGCCTGGAGGTCTACGCGGACGACCTCGCGCTCAGCGTCACGGAGGACGAACTGGTCGTGCGTGACGGTGGGCGCACCACGCGGGAACGGGTCGACCCGGACGACGCCAGGTTTGCGGTCGACAGCGCGTTCGTCGACGCCGTCCTCGGGGAACGCGCCGCGGTGCTGGTGCCGTACGCGGAGGCGCTGCGCACGCACCGGGTGGCTTGCGCGCTCGCACGCTCGGCCGACGAGCACCGGCCCGTGGAGGTGTGAAATGGCCTTCCTCGCGGTGACCCGGCCCGGTGTCGTCGAGGTCTGCGAGGAGCCGCCAGGGCCCGCGCTGCCGGAAGAGGCCTTCGACGTGCGCACGTTCTACAGCGGGGTGTCCGCCGGCACCGAGCTGAGCATCGTCCGCGGCACGAACCCCGCGCTCACGTCGTCCTGGGACGCGGAACTCGGACTGTTCCTGCCGGGTCCGCCAGTCGCCTACCCGGTGACGAAGTTCGGGTACATGGAGGTGGGAGAGGTGCTGACGGCTCGGACGCCTGCGGTCCGGACCGGTGCACTGGTCGCGATGACCTTCGGCCACCGCGACGGCTACCGCGCGAACCCCCTGGTCGACCGGTTCGTGGTGCTGCCCGACGATCTCGATCCGCTGCTCGGTGTCTTCGTCGCGCACATGGGACCCATCTGCGCCAACGGCATCCTGCACGCCGCGGTGGAGGCGAGCGGCACCTCGCTGGCCGACGGGGTGCGCGGCAAACGGGTGGCGATCACCGGCTCCGGTGTCGTCGCACTGCTGACAGCCCTGTTCGCGCGCCGCCACGGAGCGAGTTCGGTCGTGGTCGTCGAGTCCGACGAGCCCAGACGCGCGGTCGCCACGTCGCTCGGGCTCGACACGCTCGATCCCGCCGCCGCGGATCCGGCCGTGGTGCTGAAGACCAGGTGGCGTCATGCTCCCGGCGACCGGGGCGCGGACGTGGTGTTCCAGTGCCGGGGCACGGCGGAGAGCCTGGCGCTCGCGCTGCGGTTGCTGCGCCCGCAGGGAACGGTCGTCGACCTCGCCTTCTACCAGGGCGGTGCCGCGGAAGTGCGACTCGGCGAGGAGTTCCACCACAACGGCCTGACCGTGCGATGCGCGCAGATCGGGCGGGTGCCGCGTGCAGCGGCGCACCTGTGGGACCGCGACCGGCTCTCGGCGGAGACCGTCGCGCTGCTGCACGCCGAGGGCGACGCGATCCGGCGGAGACTGGTCACCGACCTCGTGCCGTTTCCGCAGGCGCCGGAGTTCTTCGACGACCTGGTGAACCGCCGGCGTCGCGTCACGCAGGCGGTCTTCACCTTCGCTCCGGATGGTTAGCATCTCTTCCAACCAAGATGCCGGCACCGTCGCCGGCCGTCGGAGGAGGGTGACTCCCATGTCTCTGGAGCCCGTGTCCCTGCTGCGCAGTTACGTCTCCGGCGCCTGGCACACACCCGACGCCGAGGGGACGCCGCTGCACGACGCGGTGACGGGGGAGGAGATCGCCCGGATCTCGTCGGACGGTGTCGACATGGGGGCGGCCCTGCGTCACGGCCGCGAGGTCGGGGGCCCGGCCTTGCGGGAGCTGACGTTCCACCAGCGCGCCGCACTGCTGAAGGCGCTGGGGTCGTACCTGCGCGAGCACCGCGACGAGCTGTACGCGCTGTCCGCGCGCAGCGGTGCCACCAGGACCGACTCGCTGGTGGACGTCGACGGCGGCATCGGCGTGCTGCTCGGTTACGCCAGCAAGGGGCGCCGGGAACTGCCCAACGACACGGTCTACGTGGACGGTGGCGTGGAGCCGCTGGGCCGCGGCGGCACCTTCGTCGGCCAGCACGTCTGCACGCCGCTGCGCGGTGTGGCGGTGCAGATCAACGCGTTCAACTTCCCCGTCTGGGGCCCGCTGGAGAAGTTCGCACCCGCCTTCCTCGCCGGTGTGCCGAGCCTGGTCAAGCCCGCTTCGCAGACCGCGTACCTGACCGAGAAGCTCGTCGAGCTGATCATCTCCTCGGGTCTCGTGCCGGAGGGTGCGCTGCAGCTGGTCTCGGGCAGCGCGGGTGATCTGCTCGACCACCTGACCGAGCAGGACCTGGTGTCCTTCACCGGGTCCGCGTCCACCGCGCAGCACCTGCGCACTCACCCGGGCGTGGTCCGCTCGTCGGTCCGGTTCAACGCCGAGGCGGACTCGCTGAACTGCTCCGTCCTCGGACCGGACGCGACACCCGGCACGCCCGAGTTCGACCTGTTCGTCAAGCAGCTCGTCACGGAGATGACGGTCAAGGCGGGGCAGAAGTGCACTGCTATCCGACGCGCGTTCGTGCCCGCCGGTCTCCTCGACGAGGTGGGGGAGGCGGCGAGCGAGCGCCTCGCGAAGGTGGTGATCGGCAACCCGGCCGACGAGTCGGTCCGCATGGGCGCGCTCGCGAGCCTGGAACAACGCGAGGAAGTACGCCGCTCGCTCAAGGCCCTGCTGGAGGCCGGACAGGTCCTCTTCGGCGACCCGGACCGGGTGGACGTGGTCGGCGCGGACCCGGAGCGCGGCGCGTTCCTGTCCCCGGTGCTGATGCGGGCCGACCCAGAAGCGGCGCAACCGCACGAGGTCGAGGCGTTCGGCCCGGTGAGCACCCTGATGCCCTACACCTCCACCGACCACGTCGTGGCCCTCGCGGCGCGTGGTCAGGGCAGCCTGGTCGGCTCCGTGGTCACGGGTGACGTCGGATTCGCCCGAGAGGTCGTGCTGGGTGTCGCGCCGTGGCACGGCCGCATGCTGGTGCTCGACAGCGAGGACGCGAAGGAGTCCACGGGACACGGCTCGCCGCTTCCAGCGCTCGTCCACGGTGGTCCGGGACGCGCGGGCGGGGGTGAGGAGCTGGGCGGCGTCCGCGGTGTGCTGCACCACATGCAGCGCACCGCGGTGCAGGGCAGCCCGGCGGTGCTCACCGCGATCACCGGAAGGTGGATTCCGGGTGCACCCCGTACGGCGAGCGGCGTGCACCCGTTCCGCAAGTCGTTGGGGGAACTGAGGATCGGCGACACGGTCGTCGCCGGACCGCGCACGGTGACTCTGGACGACGTCGAGCACTTCGCGGAGTTCACCGGCGACACCTTCTACGCCCACATGGACTCCGAAGCCGCGAAGGCCAACCCGTTCTTCGGCGGACGTGTCGCGCACGGCTATCTCGTGCTGTCGTTCGCCGCGGGCCTGTTCGTGTCCCCGGAACCCGGTCCGGTGCTGGCCAACTACGGGCTGGAGAACCTGCGGTTCCTCACGCCCACCTTCCCCGGCGACGAGCTGACCGTGACGTTGACCGCCAAGCAGATCACCCCGCGCGAGGACCAGGACTACGGCGAGGTGCGCTGGGACGCCGACGTGACCAACCAGGACGGCGCCTCGGTCGCGAAGTACGACGTGCTCACACTGGTGGCCAAGCGCGCGCACGGGATTTGACGCAAGCGGTTCGTGAACCGTCGTCGGCGACGAGCGGGCCCTGCGGGCTCGGGCGTGTCGTCGCGGGGATTCCGCTGATGAGCAGGAGTGTGGAGAGGTGATCGGTGATGGCTGAGAGAGCACCCGACGCGCACGACCTTCCCGCCGGATCGCCGCGCGTCCGCATCACGCCGGTGAAGGTCCAGCTCGCCGTCTCGATCGCGGCGGGCGTTCTCGCCGGCGTGCTGGTGGCGAGCTACACGCCCTGGGAACTGGGTCCGCTGGTGGGATGGGACACGGCGGCCGTCGTCTACCTGGTCTGGGTCTGGGTGTCGATCTGGCCGCACGACGCGGAGCAGACCGCCACGCTCGCCGTGTACACCGATCCCACCAGGACCGTCGCCGATTTCGTGCTGCTGTCCGCGGCCGTGGCGAGCCTGATCTCCGTCGCGACGGTGATCGCCCGCGCCGCGCACACCTCGGGGACGGAGGAATTGCTGCGGGTCGGTCTCGGTGTGGCCTCGGTCCTGCTGTCCTGGGCCGTCGTGCACACGGTCTTCACGTTGCGCTACGCGAAGCTGTACTACACCGGACCCGACGGGGGCGTCGACTTCAACCAGGACGAGCCACCCGACTACGGCGACTTCGCCTACCTCGCCTTCACCATCGGCATGACCTTCCAGGTGTCCGATACCAACTTGCGCACCAACGACATCCGCCGGACGGCTCTGCGCCACGGACTTCTGTCCTACCTGCTCGGAACCGGTGTCCTGGCCACGACGATCAACCTCGTGGCCAGCATCAGCAGCAAGTAGTCCGTTCGGGATGCATGTGATCCGCGTCGGCGGGTAACCGCATTACGTGACGAGTCGCAATTCGTGGAACGCCGTGACCAAACTCCCGCGTCGAGTGCAGCGGGCCTACCAGGGGCAGGAACGAAGGCCGTTGAGCGGCTATGCCGTGGTGCTCGGCACCTACACCGCGCTGGTCGGTCTCGTGACTGCTGCCGGCCGGATGTCGGGCAAGCAGCTGCCCGAGCGGATCGGGCTCGGCGACACCGTCCTCGTCTCCGTGGCCACCCACAAGGCCAGCCGGTTGCTGACGAAGGAGGCGGTGACCAGTCCACTGCGCGCGCCTTTCACGCGCTTTCAGGGGCCCAGCGGTGAAGCGGAGATCAACGAGAGCGTGCGGGGCAGCGGCGCCCGGCACGCTCTCGGCGAGTTGCTCACGTGCCCGTTCTGTGTCGGTGTGTGGATCGCCAGTGCCATGACAGCCGGCCTGGTGCTGGCCCCGCGCGCCACTCGGCTCATCGCGACCGCGCTGACCGTGGTCGCGCTGTCCGACACCCTGCAGATCAGCTACGACCTCGCGAAGCAGGTGCTCCGGGAGCACAGCGAGCACAGCTGATCAGATCAAGCGAGCCGGTCGGACGTGGTCCTGCCGCCGGAGAGGGCGCGTCCGCCGGGCACGGCCTCGGACACCGTGTCGTACCGGGGGAACATCCGGTGCCGTCCGGAGACCTGCAGCACCCGCCGGAAGTGGTCGCTGCACCCCGCGAGCCGCAGCCAGCCCCCCGCGGACTGCGCCTTCGACCGCGTGCGCACCAGGGCACTCACGCCGAGCGTGCCGCAGAAGGTCACCCCGCTCATGTCCACGATGATCCACGTGCGGTCCTGCTCGACGAGCTGGTCCAGCTTCAGCAACAACTTCTG
>DASYMV010000200.1:0-13762 GCA_036008865.1 Pseudonocardiaceae bacterium
CGCCGCGTTCCGGATCGCCGCTCAGCTCGTCGACGAACAGCTGATCACGATGGACGAGGCGCTGCAGCGGGTCACCGGCGAGCAGATGGCGCGACTGATGTTCCCGCAGTTCGACCGCTCCGCCGCACGGACCCTGCTGGCCACCGGCCTGGCCGCCTCGCCGGGCGCGGCCGTGGGCGCGGCCGTGTTCGACTCCGCCGCGGCCGTCGCCCGCCGCGCCGCCGGGGACTCGGTCATCCTCGTGCGCCGGGAGACCAACCCGGACGACCTCGAGGGCATGATCGCCGCCGCCGGCGTGCTGACCAGCAGAGGCGGCAAGACGTCGCACGCCGCCGTCGTGGCCCGTGGAATGGGCCGGACCTGCGTGTGCGGCGCGGAGGCGCTCGACATCGACAGTGCGAGCCGCACCATCCGCATCGGCGACCTGGTGATCAACGAGGGGGACCTGCTCTCGATCGACGGATCCACCGGCGAGGTGTTCAACGACGAGGTCCCGGTGATCGACTCACTCGTCGTCACCTACCTGGAGCAGGGGCTCGACGCCGCGCTGGCCGATACCGACGAGGAGGCGGGCGACCTGGTGCGGGCCGTGGACCGGCTTCTCCGCCACGCCGACCGGACCAGGCTGCTGAAGGTCCGGGCGAACGCCGACACCGCGGAGGACGCGACCCGCGCGCGTCAACTCGGCGCCGAGGGCATCGGTCTGTGCCGCACCGAGCACATGTTCCTCGGCGACCGCCGCGTCCTCATCGAGCGGCTGATCCTCGCCGACGGCGCGGAGGGGCGCCGGGCAGCGCTCGCCGACCTGCTGCCGCTGCAGCGGGACGACTTCACCGCGATCCTCGAGCAGATGGACGGTCTGCCCACCACCATCCGGCTTCTCGACCCGCCGCTGCACGAGTTCCTGCCCGATCGCACCGAGCTGACGGTCCGGGTGGCGCTCGCCCGCAACGGTGGCGGTGCCAGCGCGGAGGACGAGGCCCTGCTGGCCGCCGTGGAACGCCTCCACGAATCCAACCCGATGCTCGGCCTGCGCGGCGTGCGGCTTGGACTGATCGTGCCGGGCCTGTTCGCGATGCAGGTGCGCGCGGCCGCGGAGGCGGTGGTCGAGCGCATCCGCGCCGGCGGTGATCCGCGTGTCGAGATCATGGTCCCCCTCGTGGGATCGGTGATGGAGCTGCATCTCATCTCCGACGAGATCGGCGGCATCGTCTCCGAGGTCGCCGAGGAGAACGGCGTGGAGATGTCGATCCCGATAGGGACGATGATCGAGTTGCCGCGTGCGGCGCTGACCGCGCACCGCATCGCCGAAGCGGCGGACTTCTTCTCGTTCGGCACCAACGACCTCACCCAAACGACGTGGGGCTTCTCCCGCGACGACGTCGAGGCCGCGATCTTCGCCACATACCTCGACAAGGGCGTCTTCACCGTCTCGCCGTTCGAGTCGCTCGACCGGGACGGCGTCGGAACCCTCATTCGCATGGCGGTCGCCGCGGGCCGTTCCGCCCGGCCCGATCTCAAGCTCGGGATCTGCGGCGAGCACGGTGGCGACCCCGAATCCGTCCACTTCTTCCACGACGCCGGGCTCGACTACGTCTCGTGCTCCCCGTACCGGGTCCCGGTGGCGCGCCTGGAGGCGGGAAGGGCAGCACTGACCGCGGACAGCGTCGCCTGAGGTCGCCGAGTTTCCCGAACCCCGCACGTGGATCTGGTGAACGCGGTTGACTGGTCGCCGGGCAACTCAGCGCGGCGACCAGGAGGCCATTTTCGTGAGCGACGAGTCCACGTCCATCGACCTCGCTCCAGCGAGACCCGGCCACCGGGAGTCCTGCAGGACTCCAGCATGTCGACGACCGACGGGGGACTACTCCGCTTCTGCGGTGGACCTCATCAGCCGTTGAGATCACCGGAAACGTCGTTCTGCCCCGACTTCGTTGATCATGGGCGGGGTGCGGTCACGGGGTAGGTTGAATTCGACACGTCGTACACGACGGATCTCGGAGTCGTCATGGCGAACACCGATTCACAGCCCACTGCGACGATCCACCGCGTGACGACACGTGCTGGTGACCCGGGGTGGCAGGTCACGCGGTACGACGAGGTGAAGGCACTGCTGAGCGACCCGCGTCTGGGCCGCTCGCACCCCGAGCCCGATCGGGCCGCGCGAGCGTCGCAATCGGCGATCTTCGGCGGTCCTGTGGGGGATCCCGAGACCGAACACGCCGCCCACGTCCGCATGCGGCGGCTGCTCGGTCCCTCGTTCTCCGCGCGCCAGATGAACCAGCTCCGTCCGCGGGTGCGGGACCTCGTTGCGAAGCTGCTCGACGACCTGGGACGGCACACGCCGCCGACCGACTTCCACGAGGTGGTGGCCTTCCCGCTGCCCGCCCTGGTGATCTGCGAACTGCTGGGGGTTCCCTTCGCCGACCGCGACGACTTCCGGAGGTGGTCCGACGACGCCGGGCACATGGCCGACGCGCAGCGCGCGCAGTCGGGACTGCTGCGGCTGTGGGAGTACATGCGCGCGCTGGTCGATCGCAAGCGCAGCGAGCCGGGCGACGACGTCATCAGCCATCTGATCGCCGCGTCCGACGAGGACGGCGGCGACGATCTCGACGGCGTGGCGATGCTGTCGGCCGGCCTGCTCTTCGCGGGCCACGAGACGACCGTGGCCGCCATCGACCACGGGGTGACCCTGTTGCTGACCAACTCCGACCAGCGGGCCGCCCTGACCGCTGACCCCGCGTTGATCCCCCACGCCGTCGAGGAGATCCTCCGGTCGCCGTCGCCGACCGAATCCGACGCCCGCGAACGAGGTGACGGCCTGCCCCGCTACGCCAAGACCGACATCGAGCTCGGTGGTGTCACCATCCGGGCCGGGGACCTCGTGCTTCTCGGCCTGCGGGCGGCCAACCGCGATCGGGAGCACTTCACCGACCCCGACAGGTTCGACGTGGGCCGCTCGCCGAACGCCCACATGACCTTCGGGCACGGCCCGCACTTCTGCCTCGGCGCACCGCTCGCGCGACTCGAACTGCAGGAGCTCTTCACGGCTCTGCTCCGGCGGTACCCGGGGCTGGCCCTCGCGGTTCCGGTCGACCAGCTTCGGGAACGCGACCAACTGCTGACCGGTGGACTGGAAGCGCTCCCGGTGACGTGGTGATCGTCGCCCGTTCGCGCTCGCACGGGCGTGATGGGGTTTGTTCCACCGTTTCACGGGTACGACCACTCGAACGGTGCAGAAAGCGGGCAAACGCCACGAGCAGCCAATCGTGACGGGAGAGCAGCGATGACAACCGCCCATGTCGAGCACACCGGCCACGAGGGCCACACCCACGGTCAGGGTTGCGGCCACGTGTCCTTCACCCACGGCGATCACACCGACTACGCACACGACGGCCACGTGCACCGCCTGCACGACGGGCACGTGGACGAGTGCGAGGCGTCCGGGCACGCGGAGCACACCGGCCACGAGGGCCACACCCACGGTGAGGGTTGCGGCCACGTCGCGATCCCGCACGGGGACCACACCGACTACGTCCACGACGGTTGCCGGCACGCCGCGCACGAGGGCCACGTCGACGATCACTGATCGTTCGTCACACAACGGTGATCGGAGCGGTGCCCGAGTGCACGAGTGCATCGGGACCGTGCGCGAAGTCCGGGTCCACCTGATCGGCGAGGTCCGACCCCGATCGTGCGCTGCCCCACGCCCGTGCGTTGCGCAGGTGGAACTCGACGGCCTGACGCTGGAACTTCTGCCAGTCCTTCTCCACACCGTCGACCATGGAACGCATCTCGGCGAGCGCGGTGACGTTGTCCTGCTCGAGCGCATCGATCGGCTCCACGGTGCCGCGCTCCATCGCGCGGACGAAGCGTGACCGTCCGATGCAGACCAGCAGGCCCTCGTCCACCTGTCCCCGCAGGAACGCCACGTCCTCGGCGTCCTCGACCTTGTTGCCCACCACCGCGATCCGGACGTCGAAGTCCTTCGCGTACTCCCGGTACTGCCGGTACACCGCGACACCGAGCACGGTGGGCTCGCACACCAGGAACGTCAGGTCGAACCGTGTGAACAGTCCCGAGGCGAACGAGTCCGCGCCCGCGGTCATGTCGACCACGACGTGCTCGCCGGGGCCGTCGACCATGTGGTTGAGCAGGAGTTCGGCCGCGCCGACTTCGGAGTGGTAGCAGGCCACGCCGAGGTCGTCCTCGCCGAACGGACCGGTGACGGCGAGCCGGATGCCGCCGACCTCGCGCACGCACGCCACGAACTCGGCGTCGCCGACCTCTCCGCGCTCGGCACGGTCGAGCAGGTCGGGGGGAACGTCCAGGGACATGAGCACTCCTTCACGATGGAAAGTCCCACGGCCATTGCTGCTGGTTGTCATTGTCAGTTGCAAGCACCTGATCGGGTTGCGCGTAGCGCCCGCCGATCGGCGCGGGCGGCTCGCGTCGGCAACCCTGGAGCACGACAGCCCGCATGGACCGGAGGAGCACAAGGTGAAGATCGGCATCCTGGGCGCCGGGAACATCGGCGGCAATCTCGTCCGTCGTCTCAGAGCACTGGGGCACCACGTGTCCGTGGCCAACTCGCGTGGGCCGGAGACGCTCTCGGACCTGTCTGCCGAGACCGGTGCGAAGGCAGTCCCGGCAAGCGAGGTGGCCAGGGGAGCAGACGTGGTGGTGGTGACGATCCCGCAGAACAGGATCCCGGACTTTCCCGCGGGGATCCTCGACGGTGCGGCCGACGGCACGGTTGTGATCGACACCGGGAACTACTACCCGCAACAGCGCGACGGGCGCATCGACGGGATCGAATCGGGTCTGACGGAGAGCCGCTGGGTCGAGCGGCAACTCGGCCATCCGGTGGTCAAGGCCTTCAACAACATCTACGCCTCACATCTCCTGGAGGGCGGCCGGCCCCCCGGTACGCCGGGCCGGATCGCTCTTCCCGTGGCCGGCGACGACGAAGCCGCCAAGGCCACGGTCATGCGCCTCGTCGATGAGCTGGGCTTCGACCCGGTGGACGCCGGAGGGCTCGACGACTCGTGGCGTCAGCAACCGGGAACTCCTGTCTACGGCACGGACTTCGACGTCGACGGCGTGCGTCGCGGCCTCGGCGAAGCCAGCCCCGAACGCACCGCGGAGTGGCGCGCCTGACGGAGAACGGTGCTGCGAACAATCCTGGAGGTGATCACCGATGAGTGAGCGGTCGGACCGCCCGGCGCGGGACACGACGGAACCGAAGCCGGATCAGCCGCGCCGTGCCCCGCAGCCACACGCGCACGAGCACGTCCGCACCGACGGGGAGATCCGCGTGGACGACGCGATCGGCATCTCGAACGACCCGTGGGAGGGACGTCCTGGGAAGTCCTGACCGGGGTCTCACCCGTCGTGGTGAACCTCGTCGTGGCGAGCCGGGCGTCCCTCGTTGAGACGCTGTCGCTGCGGCACGATGACGTACTTCGGGTCCTTCGTCGAGACGACACCGGCCTCGAACACGCCGAACCGTTGCAGCACGCTTCCGGTGGCCAGCGCGAGTCCGGACGCGATGGCCGCGATCCGGTGACGATGCCCCGCGAGAGCCGTTCCGACGAGTCCCGCGGCGGTGAGGTATTCCGACCACTGCCGGAGCCGGTGCGCCTTTCCCGTCGTGTAGGTCTCCCGGATCATCGGGCTGAGCTGCGCCTCCATCACGTGTGACGCCGCGAGCTCGCCGATGCCCCCGAACCCAGCGAGCATGCGGGCTGGGCCGGCCTCGCCGACGGGCGTGAACACCATGGCGAGTCCACCCGAGCTCGCAGCGGCTGATCCCGTGAAGACGAACGGCAGGTACGGATGGGCCTCGTGCCAGGCGGGCGCGGCCGTCTGCGACAGGAGTACCGCGGTGTAGGAAGCGACGCCCGGCGCCACGAGCGCGGAGAAAACCTCGGCCGGGTGGGCGATGATGCCGATCAGCTTGCCGAGGAACGTGCGCCGCACCGCGGCCGGAAGCACTTCCGCGATCCCGGCGATGCCCACGCCAGGCCCGTACGCGGTGAGGATCCAGGTCCCCACGCTCATGGGCGAGGTCGGCTTGGCGACGCGCAGCATGTGGTGGAAGCGCTCCGGCCGGCCGAGATCCGCGACCAGCAGGTAGACGCTCACCAGCAAGTTCACGAACGCGCTGATCCGCCCGACGCGGCGCAGTCTCGGGTTGCCCGTCAGGTCCGCGCCCGCCGCGAGCACGGCGGAACCGGCGGAGAGTCCGCCGGTGAACAGGTACGCGGGCACCTTCCACTCCCACACCGGCGGCTTGAGCACGGTCCGGCCGTAGTAGGACCTGAACTCGGCGCGGGGCACCATCGACTGCTCGCGACTGCCGTCGTCCGACGGGCGACCGCGTCCGCGGCGCCTGCGGCCGCGGTCGAACATCCGTGCGCCGGTGTCGCGCGCGCCGGCGTCACTTCGCGGTTCCCGCAGCAGCGGGTCCTGCTTCGGGTCGTTCATCGGCGCGCACCTCCGGTGAAGGCGGCCATCCCGGCAGCGAGGAACGCCCCCGCGGCCATCGCGGCGCAGCGCCACATGTTCGGCAGGTCGCGCGTGGGGACGACCGGGTCCGGGGGCAGCCCGTAGACCTCGGGTTCGTCGAGCAGCAGGAAGAACGCGCCGTTTCCACCGACGCCGTCGTTGGGGTCGTGCCCGTACAGCCGTGCTTCCTCCACACCGCGTTCGCGCAACTGCTCGACCCTTCGCGCTGCGCGCTCGCGCAGTTCGTCGAGCGGTCCGAACTGGATGGAGTCGGTGGGGCACGCCTTGGCGCAAGCCGGTTCCAGGCCATCGCGAAGCCGGTCGTAGCAGAGCGTGCACTTGTTCGCCCTGCCGTCCGGCTGCGGGCGCCGGTCGATCACGCCGTAGGGACACCCGGAAACGCAGTAGCCGCACCCGTTGCAGATGTCCTGCTGGACGACGACGGTTCCGAACTCGGTGCGGAACAGCGCTCCCGTCGGGCACACGTCAAGACATCCGGCGTGCGTGCAGTGCTTGCAGACGTCGGAGGCCATCAGCCAGCGGAAGTCGGTGCGGCCCTCCTCCCCGGTCTTCGCGCCGGGGAGGTCGAACGAGGGCATGCCGAGATCGTCCGGAGGCGGCTTGACGTCCAGGGGAGTCGTGCCCAGCTCGCCACCGCCGCGTTCGGCCTGCCGCATGGCCAGCGCGAGCACGTCGGTCATCTGCTCCGTCGCCGACGGACCGACGGGCAGACCAGCCAGACCGGGGTCCTGGCGACCCATCGGTTTCTCCTGCTCGATGAACGCCACGTGCCGCCAGGTGTTGGCGCCGAGCATCCCGCTGTTGTCGAACGACATCCCGAGCAGGTTCAGCCCGTCCTCGGGAACGTCGTTCCACTCCTTGCACGCCACCTCGCAGGCCTTGCAGCCGATGCACACCGAAGTGTCGGTGAAGAACCCGACCCGCGGCGGGTGCTCGAGGTAACCGGCGTCGGCCGCCACGTCATCGAGCGGTCCGTACAGGCTGTGGTCGACGGTCATGGGCGATCCTCCGTCCGGACAGCGCGAGCCTCGGTGTGCGCGACATGACGCGCGGTGCGCGCGGTGGCCACGTGCGTGCCCGTCTCCGCGGTGATCCCCGCACGTTTGCGGTAGTCCTCGACATAGGCGAGCAGCGCGGGGCCGCGTGGCCTGCGGCCCGGCTGGATGTCGCAGGTGGCCACCTTGCTCTCCTGGATGAACACGTTCGGTTCCACGACGACACCGAGGAGGTCGTTCACGACGTCGCCCTTCACCAGGCCCACCGGGCCCCAGTGGTAGGGCATCCAGATCTGGTGCACCACGCGGTCCTGCACGCGCAGCGGCATCATCCGGTCGGTCACCATGACGCGCGCCTCGACAGCCGTGCGGCTGGTGATGACGTGCGCCCAGTCGAGGTGCTTCAGGCCGCGTTGCGCCGCGAGTTCCGGCGAGACCTCCACGGTGAGTTCCGGCTGCAGCTCCGACAGGTACGGCAGGGTGCGGCTCATCCCGCCGGCGGTGTGGTGCTCGGTGAGGCGCGCCGCCGTGAAGACGAACGGGAAGACGTCGAAATTCGGCTCCGGCGGCGCGGGGTTGGACGGGTTGTCCGGCCGGCCGTAGACCTTGCGCGCCGGGTTGGCCTGCTGGCCGTACAGCGGGTTGCGGATCGGCGACTCGTGGGGCTCGTAGTGCGTGGGCATCGGCCCGTCGGCCAGTCCGTTCGGCGCGAAGAGCCAGCCCTTGCCGTCGGCCTGCATGATGAACGGGTCGTCGCCGCGCAAGGCGTCCGGTCCTACCGCACCTTCGGGCGGGACGTAGTCGGGCGGCGTGTTCTTCGGGAAGTCCGGGGTGTCGTAGCCGACCCACTCGCCACGGCCCTCGTCCCACCACACCAGGGCTTTGCGCTCGCTCCAGGGACGGCCCTGCAGATCGGCCGAGGCGCGGTTGTAGAGAACCCGCCGGTTCAGCGGCCACACCCAGCCCCACTCCCTGGCGTAGAGGTCCTGATCGAACCTGGACTTGCGCCGAGCCGACTGGTTGACGCCGTCGGCGTACACACCGCTGTAGATCCAGCAGCCGCACGACGTCGTGCCGTCGGCCTTGAGGTCGAGGTAACCGTTGACCACCCGTCCGGTCTTCAGGTCGAACCCGTTGATGTGGCGCAGGACGTCCTCACCGGACGGCTCGTCCCCGTTCACCTCGTAGTTCCACGCCAAGTCCAGCAGGGGCCGATCGCGCTCGTCGGTCGAGCCCGCGAGACGCTCCTTGAGCTTGCGGCCGAGGTGGTAGAAGAACCACAACTCGGAACGCTGGTCGCCGATCGGGTCGACGGCCTTCTCCCGCCACTGCAACATCCGCTGGGTCTGGGTGAAGGTCCCTTCCTTCTCGACGTGGGAGGCGGCAGGGAAGAAGAACACCTCCGTCCGGCACTTCTCCGTGACGATCTCCCCGGTCTCGATCTCGGGTGAGTCCTTCCAGACGGTCGCACTGTCGATCATGGTGAGATCGCGCACGACCAGCCAGTCGAGATTGGCCATGCCGAGGCGCTGCAACCTGCCGTGCGCCGACCCGACCGCCGGGTTCTGGCCCAGCAGGAAGTAGCCGAAGACCTTGCCGTCGACCATGTCCATCACGGTTCGGTAGGTGCCGTGGTCGCCGGTGACGCGAGGCAGGTAGTCGAAGCAGAAGTCGTTCTCCGGGGTGGCCGCGTCACCCCAGTACTCCTTGAGCAGGGAGATCGTGTAGCTGTCGGCGTTGCGCCAGAACCCCTTCTGCTTGTCGGCGATGATGGTGTCGAGGTACGTCGCCAGGTCGGTGTGCGACACCGTGGGCATCGGCAAGTAGCCCGGCAAGAGGTTGAACAGGGTCGGGATGTCCGTCGAGCCCTGAATGCTCGCGTGGCCGCGCAGTGCGAAAACACCGCCGCCGGGGCGGCCGATGTTGCCGAGCAGCAGTTGGACGATCGAACCGGCCCGGATGAACTGGGCGCCGACGCTGTGCTGGGTCCACCCCACGCTGTACACCAGGGCAGCGGTGCGCTCGCGTCCCGAGTTCGCCGTCCACGCCTCGCACACCTGCAGGAACTTCGCCGCGGGCGTGCCGCAGGTCGCCTCCACCATCTCGGGGGTGTAACGCGCGAAGTGGCGCTTGAGGATCTGGTAGACGCAGCGCGGGTGCTGCAGGGTGGGGTCGGCGGCGATGTTCCCGGTGACCCCTTCCAGCAGCGGCCCGCCTGCGCCGAGTTCGTAGGGTGCCGACGTCTCCTTGGCGCGCGCCGCCGCACCGCTGTCCTGTTCCACACTGGGCTCGGTGCCCTCGTAGTGCCACGTCGAGGGGTCGTAGCTCGCCGTCCGCTCGTCGTAGCCGCTGAACAGGCCGTCGAGGTCCTCGGTGTCCTGGTAGTCCTCCCGCACCAGAAACGACGCATTGGTGTAGGCGAGCACGTACTCCCGGAAGTCCAACTCGTTGGACAGGATGTAGTTGATCACCCCGCCCAGGAAGGCGATGTCGGTGCCGGCGCGCAGCGGCACGTACACGTCCGCGAGGGCGCTGGTCCGCGTGAAGCGGGGATCGATGTGGAAGACCGTCGCGTCGCGGGCCTTGCCCTCCATCACCCATTGAAAGCCGACCGGGTGGGCTTCGGCCATGTTCGAGCCCATGATGATGATGCAGTCGGAATTGCGCAGGTCCTGCTGGTAATCCGTAGCTCCGCCCCGACCGAAGGAGGCACCCAGACCGGGCACCGTGGCGGAGTGTCAAATACGGGCCTGGTTCTCGATCTGCAACGCGCCGATCGCGGTGAACAACTTCTTGATGAGGTAGTTCTCCTCGTTGTCCAGAGTGGCACCGCCGAGGCTCGCGATGCCCATGGTCCGGCGCAACCGCGCACCGTTCTCGTCGGTCTCCTGCCAACCCTTGTCCCTGGCTTGGAGCACCCGGTCGGTGACCATCTCCATCGCGGTCTCGAGATCGAGTTCGCTCCACTCGGTCGCGTACGGCGCCCGGTAGCGCACCTTCTCCTCGCGCTGGGGCCCGGTCACCAACTGCAAGCTCGCAGACCCCTTGGGACACAAGCGTCCTCGGGAGATCGGGCTGTGCGGGTCTCCCTCGATCTGGACGACCTTCTCGTCGACGACGTAGACGTTCTGCGCGCACCCCACGGCGCAGTAGGGGCAGACCGACCGCGCCACGCGATCCGCGGCCGCTGTCCGCGGAACGAGCCGGGCCGACCGCTTGGACTGCGCGGCCCTGCCGCGACCCAGCCGATCGGGACTCGTCAACTGCCGGTACACCGGCCAGGACTCGAGCCAGTTGCGGATGCTCATGCGCATCTCCGTCTTCCGTTCCGCCCGATTCACAGGTGGCCCAACGGGTGTTCGCATCTGCAGCGAACGTACCCGCCTGCCGGGCGGAACGCAGCGTGGCCCGCTCAGCGCAGAGCCTGGTTCTCAAGATCGAGCGCCTGATCCGCCAGAACCTGGAGCACGCTCTGCTCCTCCTCGGGTTCCCGGAACCGGGCGGGCGTGCCGGGATAGGTGTCGAACAGGACGTATTCGGCACCCAGTTCCGCGAAACCCTCCAGATCGCCCCGGATCTGATCCATCGTCCCCTCGCAGGGCAGTCGCCTGTCTTCGGCCAGCGGGCGATCGGTGAGGTTCAGCCTCGTCCGGGGAGCGAACATCGGGATCGGTCGCCCGGCCTTGCCGGCCATCCGTCGCAGCAGGGGCAGGCCCTCGTCGCGCAGCCACTCCATGCGGGCGTTGAGCGGGTGCCAGGCCTCGCCGAAGTCCACCGCGCGGCGGAACGCCGCCCTGCTCGATCCACCGACCCAGACCGGCGGGTTGGGCCGGCGTGCCGGTGGTGGCCCCGTGGCGACGCCGGTGAAGGAGACGAACTCGCCGTCCGCGGAGATCACATCCTCCGTCCACGATCGCTTGATGATCTCCAGGTACTCGTCGGTGATGGCGCCGCGCTGTTCGAACGGGACTCCGAGAGCGTCGAACTCCTGCTCGGCCCAGCCCGCGCTCACGCCGAAGATGAACCGCCCTCCGGTGAACTGGTCGATGTTCGCGACCAGGCGCGCGGTCAACAGCGGGTGACGGTAGGGCACGATCGTCACGGTCGTACCGAGCTCGATGCGCGTCGTGAGACCGGCGAGCCACGCGAGCGTGGCGAACGGTTCGTAGAACGGCTCCGGATACACGTTCGCCACGTCCGGCGTCATCGCGACGTGGTCGGAGATCATCGCGAAGTGGTAGCCCTGCTCTTCGGCGAACCGTGCCCACCCGAACAGGGTGGAGGGGTCCGTACCGGGGCCGAAGTTGAGGATGTTGACGCCGAACCGCATGAGTCCTCCATTCCGCCGGCTCACCTCCGAGTCTCCTCGCCTCCACCGGCACCGCCGTCGCCCGACGCGGTTCCCAGCACGTTCCCGGACCGGCATCTAGGCTTTCGCCATGCTCGTGACGCACGTTCTGGCCCAGGCCGCGTTCGCCGCCGACCACATCGAGGCGGCGGGCCTGCTGCAGACCATTCGCCGGGCGGTGCTGGGCTTCCTGGTCTTCGTGTTCCTGCTCGGAGGACTCGTCGGCTTCTTCGTCGGCCGCGCCTTCGGCAGGCGACGCTGACGTCGCGTTCAGCCGGACCGTCGGCACGACCGGTGCCCAGTGCGCGCGTCGTTGCCGTGGTCCACGCCAACAGCAACATGAGGTGAATTCGGATGGACCGTGCTGTTTGTGTCTCTCCGTGCCGGGTAAGCGGAAGGCTCAGCGCGCACAGGTGGCGCGGAACCCACTGTTGAGGAAGCAGGACAGACATGACCACCGCAGGTGCCGCCGGCCATCCCGGCCGCGCAACCGCCGGTCGTACCGCTGCAGAACGCAGGGTGGCGGCGGATACGAAGGCCTCGTTCAGGACGACGGAGTTCTACGCGTACATCGCAATGGCGGCCGTCATCGTGATCACAGCCATCAGCACGACGACACTCAACACCGAGCAGACGATCCGGTACCTGACCCTCCTGACCATCGGATACATGCTGAGCCGGGGGCTGGCCAAGTCCGGACACAGCCGCGCGTACGACGACGGCGTCTGAGCGCGAACAGCGACCGGAGGCTCCCGCCCCCTGACGAGGAGGGGCGGGAGCCCTCGGCGTCCTGATCGGTTCGCCGGCGGTGCGGACCCGCGGATGGTGGCCACGCGTTGCCCGCGCAGACGGCGAAGCTCAAGGTGGGAGCGTGAACCGCTACCTGTTCGACGTCGCCCTGATCGGGGTGCTGATCCTGGTGAACGCGCTGTTCTCCGGCAGCGAGATGGCGCTGATCTCGTTGCGCGAGGGGCAGTTGCGGAAACTGGAGCGCAAGGGTGGCGCTGCGGGCCGGACGCTGGTGCGGTTGGCGAGGGACCCGAACAGGTTCCTCGCGACCATCCAGATCGGCATCACCCTGGCGGGGTTCCTCGCCTCGGCGACTGCGGCGGTGTCGCTGGCCGAGCCCCTGGTTCCGCTGTTCTCCTTCTTCGGCGGCGCGGCACACGCCGTGGCCGTCGCGACGGTGACGGTCGTGCTGACATTCGTGACTCTGGTCGTGGGGGAGTTGGCGCCCAAGCGCCTCGCCATGCAGTACGCCTTGCGCTGGGCGTTGCTGGCCGCACGGCCGCTCAACGTGCTGTCGACGATCTCCCGGCCGGCCGTGTGGGCACTCGGCGCGTCGACGAACCTGGTGGTGCGCCTGTTCGGCGGCAACCCCGAGGCCGCGGCGGAACAGCTCTCCCCGGAGGAGCTGCGTGAGCTCGTGGTCGGCCATCGCGGCCTGAACCTGGAGCAGCGCACCATCATCACCGGTGCGCTGGAGATCCACGAGCGGCGTCTGCGAGAAGTCCTGATACCGCGCCGCGCGGTGTTCACCCTCTCCGTGGGCACCCCCGTCGACCGCGCACGTGCCGAACTCGCCGCCTCGGGTCACTCCCGTGCACCAGTGGTGCGGTCGGCGAATCTCGACGACGTCGTGGGCGTGGTCCACCTGCGCGATCTGCTCGTCGAGAACAGCACCCTGCTCCACCTCGTGCGCCCCCCGGTCGTGTTCCCCGACTCCCTGAAGGTGTCCGATGCACTGCGGCGCTTCCGCGCCGAGCGCGAGCAGTTCGCCCTCGTGGTGGAGGAGTACGGGGCGGTGGAGGGCATCGTCACGCTGGAGGATCTTCTCGAGGAGATCGTCGGTGAGATCTACGACGAGGCCGACCGCGACATCCTC
>DASYMV010000201.1:0-5161 GCA_036008865.1 Pseudonocardiaceae bacterium
TACCGCCGGTGTCGATCATGTCGTCGATCACCACGCACAGGCGGCCCTTGACGTCACCGACCACGCGGTTGGCGACGACCTCGTTGGGCCGCAGCGGGTCCCGCGTCTTGTGGATGAACGCGATCGGGCAGCCGCCCAGCGTGTCGGCCCACTTCTCCGCGAGCTTCGTGCGACCGGCGTCCGGAGAGACCACCGTGATGTCGGAGCCCGCGTACTTGTTGCGCACGTGCTCGGCGAGCAGCGGCATGGCCCACAGGTGGTCCACCGGGCCGTCGAAGAAGCCCTGGATCTGCGCCGTGTGCAGGTCGACGGCGACGAGCCGGTCCGCACCCGCGGTCTTGAACATGTCCGCGACCAGGCGGGCCGAGATCGGCTCACGGCCCCGGTGCTTCTTGTCCTGCCGGGCGTAGGGGTAGAACGGCATGATCACGGTGATGCGCTTGGCCGACGCGCGCTTGAGCGCGTCCACCATGATCAGCTGTTCCATCAGCCACTTGTTGATCGGCGCGGAGTGGCTCTGGATGACGAACGCGTCGCAGCCGCGGACCGACTCCTCGAAGCGGACGAAGATCTCGCCGTTGGCGAAGTCGTAGGCCGACTGCGGCGTGACCGACACGTTGAGGTGCTTCGCGACCTCCTCGGTGAGTTCGGGGTAGGCACGGCCCCCGAACAGCATCAGGTTCTTCTTCGGTGTTCCAGAGATCGACGGTCCCATTGTCAGCGCCCCTCCTCGGACGTCCCGGCATCCTGCTGCGCGAGGGCGCGCTGCGCTGCCTCTGCGGCCGGAGTACCCGGCCTGCGGTTGGTGACCCAGCCTTCGAAGATCCGCTGCGGACCGCCGGACACGGCCAGCGCGCCCGGCGGAACATCACGCCGCAGCACGGTGCCCGCGCCGGTGTAGGCCCCGTCCCCCACCTCGACCGGAGCGACGAACATGTTGTCCGAGCCGGTGCGGCAGTGGGACCCGACGACCGTGCGGTGCTTCGCCACGCCGTCGTAGTTCACGAACACGCTCGCCGCGCCGATGTTGCTGTGCTCGCCGATCGTGGCGTCACCGACGTAGCTCAGGTGGGGCACCTTGCTGCCGGTACCGATCTCGGAGTTCTTGACCTCGACGAAGGTGCCGATCTTGCCCTTCTCGCCGAGCTTGGTGCCGGGGCGCAGGTAGGCGAACGGGCCGACGGTGGCGTTCTCGCCGATCTCGGCCCCGCTGCCGTGCGTGCGCACCACGCTCGCGCCCGCACCGATGACGCACGCGGTCAGCGTCGTGTCCGGACCGACGGTCGCGCCCTCGCCGACCACGGTGCCGCCGTGCAACTGCACACCGGGCTCGATCAGCACGTCCCTGCCGAGCTGGACGTCCGCGTCGAGCCACGTGGTGGCCGGGTCGATGATCGTCACGCCGCTGCGCATCCACCGCTCCACCAGGCGACGGTTGTACTCCGCGCCCAGCGTCGCGAGCTGCACCCGGTCGTTCACGCCCTCGACGAGCCACGGGTCGCCGGCGATGAGCGCGCCCACGCGCTTGCCGTCGCCCCGTGCGATGCCCAGCACGTCGGTGAGGTACAGCTCGCCCTGCGCGTTGTTCGTGGACAACCGGGAGAGACCGTCGCGCAGCACCGCGGCGTCGAACGCGTACACGCCCGAGTTGATCTCGGTGATCTCGCGCTGCTCCGGGGTGGCGTCCTTCTGCTCGACGATGGCCTGCACAGCGCCTTCGGCGTCGCGCAGCACGCGGCCGTAGCCGGTCGGGTCTGCGACCACGGCGGTCAGGACCGTGACCGCGTTGTCGGACTCGACGTGCTCGGCGAGCAGAGCGCGCAGCGTGTCGGCGTCCAGCAGTGGCACGTCGCCGTAGCTGACCAGCACGGTCCCGGTGAGTTCGGCGGGCAGTTCGGCGAGACCGCAGCCCACCGCGTGCCCAGTGCCGTTCTGCTCCTCCTGAACGGCGATTGTGATCTTGCGATCCAGTGCACCGGCCAGTGCGTCGAGGTGCCCGGCGACAGCGTCCCGGCCGTGCCCGACCACAACGGCCAGGTGATCGGGGCTCGTGCCGGCCGCGGCGCGCACCGCGTGCTCGACCAATGAACGACCCGCGATCCGGTGCAGCACCTTGGGCGTCGCCGAGCGCATGCGGGTGCCTTCACCGGCTGCGAGGACGATGGTGCTGACGGGACCTGCGGAGCTTGGGGTGTGATGTGCACCCTCGAGCATCAGCGCTCTCCCTAGCTGTGTCGTGCTTGCAGCGGGAAAGCCCTGCTCCCGCCAGGCATCGATACTAAGCCTCGGATGCCACTTCACCGGCCACGGCGGCCACCTGGCAGCCACCTCGGCGTTTCGCCGCGTACATCGCGGAGTCAGCTCGCGAGAGGGCCCGGTCGGCAGACTCGCCCGGCCGTACGGAGATCACGCCGACGGAGAGCGTCACGCCCCTGGACAGGTCCAATGGCAAGGCGGCCACGGCATCCACGGCCCGGCCGAGTGCCGCTTCGGCCGCACTGAGCGGGGCACCGGGCAGCAGCACGACGAACTCGTCGCCGCCGTACCTGGCCACCATGTCGTCGCCCCGCAGGGCCTGGCGCAGTGTGCTTGCAATCACCCGGAGGACATTGTCACCCTCGGCGTGCGAGTGCCGGTCGTTGACCACCTTGAAGCCGTCCAGGTCGACCAGCGCGACCGAGAGCGGGTAGGTCTGGCCGGTGACCAGGGTGCCCATCCTCTCGTCGAGCGCCCTGCGGTTGGGCAGCCCCGTCAGCGGATCCTGCAGCGCCTGCTGGGTGATCGCGCCGTGCGCCCGAGTGAGCCGCTCGTGATCGCGGCGGGTGACCAGCGTGGCGGTGCGCGACTCCTGCAGTTGCCAGAGCTGGATCTCGAGCGCGGAGGCGTACTCCTGCAACGCGGTCATCGTGCGCTCGCCGCCTTCGGGGCCGGACAGCCGGGCGCACTCCCGGACCAGGCACAGCATCAGCGCCGCTTCCGACGTGTCGTGCTCCACCCGGAGGCGCGTGTCGCCGAGCACCTCCAGCGCCTCCGCGATCTCGCCCTGCTGTTCGAGGCAGCGGGCCAGCGCGATCGAGACGATGATCAGCTCGCGGGCGTGCATCGAGAGGTGGAGCAGGCCCCACAGCCGGGCCACGTGCTCGCCGTGCGGGTGGGCCAGCGCCTGCGCCGCGCCGATGACCGGAACCTGGTCGGCCGCGGCGCGGTCGCTCCTGCCCGGATTCAGCGACTCGAGGAAGAGTCCCTCCACGGCGCTGGCTATGGCCGAGGCCGTCGCGAAGCGGTGCAGCGCTCCCTCGACGTCGTTCACCCGCTCCAGGCGCAGGCCCCAGCCGATCAGCAGCCGGGCCCGGTTGAGCAGGTGCACGTAGATCTGGTGGGGGCCGGCGCTGTCCCGGATCGCGTTGTGCGCGCGCGCCATGACCTGATCGGCCATCTCGTAGACACCGAGCTGGGTGAGCACGAGGCCGGTGTTCTGCAGCGCCGTCGCCAGCTGGCGGTCCCAGCTCCGCTTGTCCATCACCGGATCGGGCATCAGCTCCTCGTCGAGCATGGCGAGTCCGCAGGCCACTTCGGTGAGCGCCTTGTCCTCCGCCGACGCGGCCAGGAAGCGGCGTCCGCGCAACGCGTGCGCGTCGGCCTCCAGGACGTGCAGGCCGTGCCGGCGGGTGTGCGCGAGCATCTCGTCGAGAAGGGGGTCGGACATGTCGATCAGGCTCGGTGTGACGAGCCGGACGACCGCAGCCGCGCGCAGCAGCTGCGCCACTATCCGGGGTTCACCGCGACACTGGGCCTCGGCCAGGAGCTGGTCGACCTCGTGCGCCACTTCGCGCTGGACGGCGAGGTGGCTGCCCTGGGCGACGGCCATGAGCTCCTGTGCGCGGCCGACCAGCCACGCGTCGGACATCTCGTGGAGCACCGGCGTCACGATGTCCTGCTCGTCGACCGCATCCTCGTGCAGCGCCCCACACCCCCCAGGTCAGACGCGAAGTGACCGCGACCGTCGGCGTGGTCCGTCTCCGCTCCGCCACCAGGATTCGAACCTGGACCATCGGAACCAAAATCCGAGGTGCTGCCTTTACACCATGGCGGATCGAGCACGCGCGCTTCCGCATGCGCGAACACATGTTGTCACGAGTCCCCTCGCGAGGTCAGCAGGACCACTCAACTGGCCGTCATCTTCTGGTAATTGAATCATGACCCACCGTGTTTTAGCAGGTCAAGGCGTTCCGGCCTGGGAGCCGACGATCCTGGCGATGAAGTCGTCGAGGTTGCGCTCGTAGCCGGCGGGACCGACGTTCCACTCCGCTGTGTGCTCGGCGCCCGGAACTTCCACGTACTGCAGCGGCCAGTTCAAGCGGTGGGCGGCGATCGCGAGGTCGCGGGAGGCCTGCACCGGGACCGTGCTGTCCGCGCTGCCGTGGAACAGCAGTGTGGGGGGCTTGGTCGCCGGCGGGTGCTCGATCAGGTCGAATCGGGTGAAGTCGAGGTCCGCGCGCCAGCCGGAGACGGCCTCGGCGATCGGGGTGAGCGCGCTGGGCAGGCCCCGGTTGTGCGCCTGGAGGTTCAGGGTCTCGTTCCAGCTCGTGACCGGTGCGTCCAGCACGACCCCGGAGACGGAGCCGGCGAGCGGTGACCGGGCGAGCATCTGCTCGACGATCGCGCCGCCCATCGACCAGCCGTGGAGGACGACGTGTTCGGCGCCCTGGCTGCGGGCGTAGCGCACGGCCGCCTCGACGTCGCGCCATTCCGTGTCGCCGAGGTGGTACAGGCCGTCCGGGGAGGACGGTGCGCCCGCGTCGTTGCGATAGGTGACCGCCAGAACGGGTAACCCCGAGTTGTGGAGTCGCGGAATGACCCGGAGCGCCTCGGCCCTCGTGCCGCCCCGCCCGTGGACGGTGATCGCCCAGGTCGGGTTCGCGCTCGCGGCCGGGACGTACCAGGCGGCCGCGTCCCCGAGCTCGGTCGGGATCATCACGTCGGAGAACTCCAGGCCGTGCGCGGAACGGGGATCGCCTGTCCACATCGCGGCCTCCAGCCTCACCGCGGTGTCCGGTGCCGGAGCACTGCCGGCGAGCAACTCGCGTTGCACCTTGCCGTCCTTGTGCCCGACCACCCCGCCGACCTGTGCGGCGCCGCCGTTCCACACCAGGCCCCACCT
>DASYMV010000202.1:0-3969 GCA_036008865.1 Pseudonocardiaceae bacterium
GCTCGATCGTCCCCAGTTCGTCGGACACGCCGAGCAGTTGCGCGGCCGACGCGGTCGTGGCGTGCAGCACCTGTGCGGGGCTCATCCCGCACTCCGCCATCAGCGTCAGCTCTTCGAGGTTGTCACCGTGCGGTCCGACGCCCGAGTCGGTGCCCATCGCGATCCGCACGCCCGCGGCCGCAGCAGCCCGCACCGAATCGGTGTGCTTGTCGACGACCATGCGCGCCTTCTCCGCCATCGCGGGCGACAGAAGACCGGCGTCCGCGGCCGCGATCGCCATCCGGGGCGCGATCAGGGTCGGCACGAGCCACGTGCCCCGCTCCAGCATGAGCTCGATGACCTCGTCGGTCAGGTAGATCCCGTGCTCGATCGAGCGCACGCCGTTGCGCACCGCGGTCAGCACACCGGCCGTGCCCTGCGCGTGCGCCATCACCGAGATGCCCGCCGCGGCCGCCTCGGCGACGGCCACCGCGACCTCCTCGTCCCGGAAGTGCGAGTGCTTCGGGTTGGACCGGGGCGAGAGAACGCCGCCGGTCGTGGCCATCTTGATCACGTCCGCGCCGTCCCTGATCAACTCGCGGACCTTGCGGCGGACCTCGTCGGGTCCGTCGACGACGGCGTCCGGCCTGCCGGGGTGCGCGACGAAGTTCGGCACGACCGAGCCACAGGCCATCCAGTCGTCACCGTGCCCACCCGTTTGCGACAGCATGCTGATCGCGATCTGCATGCGGGGACCGGGAATGACTCCTCGGCGCACCGCCTCGGCCACGCCGAGGTCGGCACCACTGGCGTCGCGGATCGACGTGATGCCGCACGCGAGGGTCGTGCGCAGGTTCTGCGCCGCCTCGTAGAACTGCAACGAGAAGGGCGAGCTGATGGTGCGGACCAGGTCGACACCGCTCATGGTCACGTGGACGTGGCAGTCGAAGAGACCGGGCAGGACGGTGCAACCGGAGGCGTCGACCACCTCGTCACCGTCCAGCCCGCTACCGACCTCGACGATGCGGCCGTCCTCGATCACCACGTCACCCGGCGTGGCGGGGGAGCCGCTGCCGTCGAAGACCTTGCCGCCGGAGAACACGATGCGCGTCATGCTTCGGCAATCTATGTGATCGTCAAAAATCTCGTACGCTTTGCTAACCACATTCGGGTAACGTGCCCGTTCGTGCGCCCCGATGACCTGCAGAAGTTGATCACGCCCGGCACTCCCTCGTTGCGGGGTGACCTGCTCCTGGTGGACCTCGCCCGGCCGGACCTCACCGCCGACGCTTACCGGGGAGGGTTGAACCGCCTCCCGCTCGACGGCGGCGCACCGGTGCGGTGGACGCACGGCGATCGCGACTTCGCCCCGCGGATCTCGCCGGACGGTCGTCTGGTGGCGTTCCTGCGCAGTTCGGGCACCGGCAAGGCCGCCGCGCCACAGGTGCACGTGATGCCGGTGGACGGCGGCGAGCCCCGCAAGATCACGAACCTGCCGCTCGGTGCGGGCGCTCCGGTGTGGGCGCCGGACTCGCGGCGCATCGCGTTCACCGCGCGAATCCCCGAACCGGGGCGCTACGGCACGCCCGCAGCCGAAGGCGAGGACGCGCCCGGCCCGGAGGCCGAGGCGCCGCGGCGGATCACGCGGCTGGACTACCGGCTCGACGACGTCGGCTTCCGCAACGACCGGAGGCCGCGGCTGTTCGTGATCGACGCGCTCGCGCAGGATGCCGAGCCCGTCGAGCTCACCGACGGCTCCTTCACGGTCACCGATCCGGCGTGGTCGCCGGACGGCGAGCACCTGGTCGTGGTGGCCGACCGCGACCTGGGGGCCGTCGAAACCCTGCACTCAGATCTCTACGCCGTGCCCGCGGCAGGTGGCGATGCCCGGCTGGTGGTGCGCACCGAAGGTGACGCGGGCGTGCCGGTCGTCGACGAGGACGGCACGATCTACTACCTGTCCATCGAGTTCACCGGCGTCCACTCGGTGGCGCGCAACAAGGGCCTGTGGCGCGCACCGCTGCGCCTCGACGGCGAGGCGGTGAGCGGGAAGCGGCTCACCGATGTCGAGACCGTCGACTGCGAGAGGCTCGCCGGCGGGCCGGTGGTGACCGCCGACGGCGTGCTGGTCGGCGTGCGCAACCGCGGCTCAGTGGAGCTCCGGCGGGTGCCGGTCGACGCCGGACTCGCGAAGCTGGACGAGCTGGAAGTGCTTGCCGGGCAACGAGGTGAGGTGAAGTCGTTCACCGCCGATGCCGGCCGCATCGTCGTCGTCGTGTCCACTCCGGACAGTCCCGGTGACGTCGAACTCCTGGGCAGCGGCAAGCTGACGGACCTCACCCCGTCGCTGCCGGTGCGCCCCGTCCGCGAGCTGACCGGCTCCGCGTCGGACGGCTACCCCGTCCACGGCTGGCTCGTGCTTCCCGAGGGCGAGGGCCCGCACCCCGTGCTCCTCGCGGTGCACGGCGGTCCGTTCATGTACCACGGCTGGGGATTCTTCGACGAGGCGCAGGTCTACGCGGCCGCCGGTTACGCCGTCGTGCTGCCCAACCCCCGCGGCTCCGCCGGCTACGGCCAGGAGCACGGCCAGGCCGTCGTCGGTGCGTTCGGGACCGTCGACGTGGACGACGTGCTGTCCGTTCTCGACATCGCGCTCGCCCAGCCGGAGTGCGACTCCGACCGCGTCGGCGTCATGGGTGGTTCGTACGGCGGTTTCATGACCAGCTGGCTCGCCGGGCACCACGGTGAGCGCTTCCGCGCCGCGTGGAGCGAGCGCGCGGTGAACGCGTGGGACTCCTTCGCCGGCTCGTCGGACATCGGCTGGTTCTTCGCGGACGCCTACTGCGGTGACGATCTCGAGGCACAGCGCGCCATGAGCCCGCTGACGTACGCTGACAAGATCACGATCCCGTTCGCGGTGGTCCACTCCGAGCAGGACTGGCGTTGTCCGCTCGAGCAGGCGCAGCGCATGTTCGTCGCGTTGCGCCGCAACGGGGTCGACGCGGAGATGCTGATCTTCCCCGGCGAGGGTCACGAGCTGACCCGTTCAGGCCGCCCGAGGCACCGGGCCCAGCGGTTCGACGCCGTGCTCGAGTGGTGGAACCGGCACCTGAAGGACGCCTCGTAGGCACTGGCGGGCGACCTGCGCGTGCGGCACTCTCGCAGCATGCAGTGGACGGTTCGGGCAGCGCGACCCGACGATGCCGGTGAGATCGCCAGAATCAACGTCGCCTCGTGGCAGGCGGCCTACCGGGGAATCGTCGACGACGCCGTGCTGGACCGGATGCTGCCCGAGAGCCGGGTTCCGGGCTGGCGGCGCAAGCTCGCGCAGTCCGAGCCGAGCGGCGTGTTCGTCGCGGTCGACGCGCAGGACCGCATCGGCGCGTACTGCGCGGTCGGTGAGGTCGTCGAGGCGGACGACGCCCACCCGGATCTGGACACCGCGGAACTCGAGGCCATCTACGCCGACCCCGAGTTCCGCGGCACCGGGGCAGGACACGAGGTGCACGAGGCCGCGGTGCGGCATCTGATCGCCCAGGGGTTCCGGTACGCGGTGCTGTGGGTGTTGCAGGACAACTCGTCGTCGCGGGAGTTCTACGAGGCGCACGGCTGGCGGCACGACGGCCGGACGCACCGCTTCGAGCTGGGAGACCAGCAGTTGCCCGAGGTGCGCTACGGCCGCTTCCTCTCCGCGCCGCGGGGCAAGCTGGTGCACGTTCAGCCGAGAAGGGTGTAGTTCAACTCTTCGCAGATCCGCGCCAGCGGCAGGTCGAGGCCGGGATGGTCGAGCGGGAGCAGCACGTCCGGTGCCGCGGGGAGCGCACTGCCCGCCGGTGGGTCCCACAGGCACACCGCCGGGTTGCCGGAGTCCATCGAGGACCGGTACCAGAGGCCGTCGAGGTCGGGGTGGGCGGCGCGGATCGCGCGTGCCCACGCCTGGGTCATGTGCTTGGAACCGCTGCTGAGCTCCTGTGAGGCACCGACCCTGGT
>DASYMV010000203.1:0-1649 GCA_036008865.1 Pseudonocardiaceae bacterium
ATCGCGATGATCGACAACGTCGCCCAACGCCTCACCGGCGAAAGCACCCCAACCTGGCGAGACACCTAAACCCGCATAACGCGCAAAGTACGTGAACCAGACGCCCCCTGAGGGAACAAGGTTTTAATCAGGTTCTGGTCACACCGGCGTCAGCTTCCCGCACCGCAGCTGTCCACATGGGACCGACCTCGCCACCGTTTCTATGCCAGAGCCGAAAAATTTACAGTCCCTACGGCGTCAGACCTGGCCCTGTTCGGTGGCGCCCGCGGGGAGCGGAGTCATTGTCGTCACGGCGGTGGGCTTTGCGATGAGTCCCGCGACGGCCGCGTCCAGGGCTTTGACGGCCGGACCGGCGGCGTGTGCGGCGAGGTCCTCCGGGTTGTCCCATTTCTCGATCATCGTTATCGTCCCGTCGTCGGCGTCGTGAATCGCGTAAAGCCGGCAGCCCTGCTCGTTGTGGACGGCGGGGATGCTGGCGCGCAGCGCGTCGATCAGCTCGGCGGTGCGCCCTTCGACAGGGTGAAAGACGGCAGTAACGACGACGGGCATGGTTCTCTCCTTCTGTTGGGTGAGGTGAGTGAGCGGCGCGCGGGTTGCCGGGGGGACATCTGATTGCGCGGGATCAAACGATCTCGAGCAATCGCCGTGCCACCGTTGTGTCGAACACCTCGCTTAGGGTATGCGGTAGAACCGCCGCGCCGTGCCGGCGAAGAGGTCGACGCGCTCGCTTCGGTTGAGTCCGATGGTGATCCTGTCGAATGCTTCGAAGAGTGTGCCGAATGTGGAGTAGAGGCCGTCGACGGGAAAGTTGCTCGCGAACATGGATCGTGAGGGACCGAACACGTCGATCGTGTCAAGGACGATGCGGCGGATGCTGTCGATGGTCCAGTTGTGGTCGTTTGTGCCTAGTGCTGAGATCTTGACCGTGGTGTTCGCCTCGGCGGCGACTGAGGTCAGGTCACGCTTCCATCGGTTGAGCGCGCTCGGGTCGCGTTCGATGGGCATGCCGGCGTGGTCAAGCACGATGGGGACGTCACCGTGGTCGGCGGCGAGGGCGGCCGCTTGTCCGAGCTGGCTAGGAAAGACCTGCATGTCGAAGGAGAACCCGAACTCCCGCAGTGCTGCGAATCCCGCCAGCCAGGCCGCGTCCGTGATCAGGTCTGCGCGTTCTCGGTGGGTGAACACAGGATCGGGATGCCAGTTCAGGATGTCGCGGACGCCTCGCACCGAAGGAAGCGTGGCGTGCGCCGTCAGCTCCTGGCGTGCGGTCGGTGAGGCGAGGTCCACTCTGACCACCTGCGCGGTGGGCGTGTCGTTCTGGGTAATGACGGTGTCGATCCATTGGCTTTCCCACAACGGATCGGCGGCGCCGTTTTCCACGTGAACCGATCCTGCGAGTTTAGCGCCGAGCGCCTCGAGCCCGGCAGCGTCGGCTCGATAGTCGTCGAGCAGGTATTCGCGTCTGAGGGAAAAGTCATCGCCGTGGTAACGCACCACCTGCGGCCCTTCCAGCCACGGGTAGGACGCTGCGCTGAGGTGACACAGGTGGTGGTGGGCATCGATGATGTCGAGGTCGAGCACTGCTTGTGTCACCGCCGATCGGTAGCGTGTCGGGCGAGGGACAGCTCGACGCCGGAGTGGTCGAGTTC
>DASYMV010000204.1:0-11320 GCA_036008865.1 Pseudonocardiaceae bacterium
CGCGACCTCGGTGAACGAGTGCCCGCTGCCCCTCGGGCGCACCGATCGCGCGCTGGTGATCGCGTCGGCGATGGCGTCGACGCTCGCCGGGTGCTCGACCCGGAGCGGAGTCGCCGACGCGGTGCGTGCCCAGTTCGTCCACCGGGTGCCCATGCGACCTCCAGGGGTGTGACGCGATGGCCGAACCGTAGGTGAAAAGTATTCACCTTTCAAGGATGCTCGACGTACCGTGACGGCATGCACCGCCGAACCGCGCTCGACATCGCGACGAAGGACCTCGACCCGCCGTTCGCGATCGTCGACCTCGACGCGTTCGACCACAACGCGGGCGACCTCGTCCGTCGTGCCGGTGGACGTCCCGTCCGGGTGGCGAGCAAGTCGGTGCGCGTTCGCGATCTGCTCGATCGCGTGCTCGCAAGGCCGGGATTCGCCGGACTCATGTGCTACTCGCTGGCCGAGGCGCTGTGGCTCTCGGACCTGGACACGAGCGACGATCTGCTGGTCGCCTACCCCACCACCGATCACACCGCGCTGCGCAGGCTCGCGGCCGACGAGGTCGCTCGCCGGCGCGTCACCATCATGGTGGACTCGACCGATCACCTCGACCTCGTCGACACCGCGCTGGGTGATCACCATCCGGAGATCAGGGTCTGCATCGAGCTCGACGTCTCCTGGCGGCCGCTGCCCGGTCTGCACGTCGGTCCGCGCCGCTCACCGATCCACACACCCGAGCAGGCTGCGCGGCTCGCGCGCGGGATCGTCGACCGCCCTGGTTTCGCGCTGGTCGGCGTCATGGCCTACGAGGGGCAGATCGCAGGGCTCGGAGATGCCCCCGAGGGGCGCCCGTTGCGCGGCGCACTCGTCCGTTGGATGCAGCAGCGTTCGGGTGCGGAGCTCGCCGGACGTCGTGCGGCCGCGGTTGCCGCGGTCCGGCAGGTCTCTGACCTGGAGTTCGTCAACGGTGGTGGCACCGGCAGCCTGGAGACCACCGGCGCGGACGGCTCCGTCACCGAACTCGCCGCAGGGTCCGGTCTGCTCGGCCCGGCCCTCTTCGACGCCTACCGCGCTTTCCGGCCCGAGCCCGCAGCGCTGTTCGCGCTGCCGGTCGTCCGACGGCCGGCGCGGCGCACGGCGACGCTGTTCTCCGGTGGTTACATCGCTTCCGGCACCGCGACGTCCGACCGCCAGCCGACGCCGTACCTGCCCGAGGGCCTTCGGTTGATCCCGCTCGAAGGGGCCGGTGAGGTCCAGACGCCGGTCGCCGGCAGAGCCGCCAACTCGTTGCGCCTCGGCGACCGGGTGTGGCTGCGTCACGCCAAGGCGGGGGAACTCGCCGAGAGGTTCACCGAGTACCACCTCGTGCGCGGCGACGCCGTCGAGTGCACCGTGCCGACCTACCGCGGCGAAGGCCGCAGCTTCGGCTGACTAGCGCGGTAACCGACTGGAGAGGTAGCCCCGGACCAGGGCCTTCGCTTCGGTGAGCACTTCCTGGTCGCCGAGGTGGTCGCGCCGGAACGCGAGATTCAGCACGGCGTCCGCCGCCTCGACCGCGATCGAGATCGGCAGTTGCAGCTCGCGCAGCGGGATGGCGAACTTCGCCGCGATCAATTCGGTGAGCCGGTCGGAGATCACCGCGTTGTTGTCACGCCTGTCGTCGAGCAGGCGCATGTCGACCACGTCGCCGAAGTGCAGCCGACTGAACGCGGGCACCTCGCGGTGCATGCCCACGTAGACGTCGAAGATCGTGTCCACGGCGTCCCACCAGTGCTCGAGGTGGGTCTTGGCGAACCGCGCGGTCACCGTCACCATGAACGTTTCCAGGTTGCGGATCGTGAGCGCCTGGACGACCGCGCGCTTGTCCGGGAAGAACTGGTACAGCGATCCGACGGCCACGCCGGCCCGTTCGGCGATGAGTGTGGTCGTCACCCCGTCGTAGCCGACCTCTTCGATCAGCGCCGCGCACGCCTCGAGCATGCGCTCGACGCGTTTGGCGCTGCGCTGCTGCACCGGCTGACGACGAAGTGGGGTGGCACGTGTCACGACGACTCCCGATTGGCGTGCGATCCCCTCATCTTGCCTGCTCTCAGCGCTCCGTACTTCCCAGCGTCCCCCTGCCACGCCTACTATCCGAATCGATTTCATGTCGGACTCCGAGAAAATCACCCGGAGGCGCTGCATGACGTTTCCCGACGGCTTCTTGTGGGGCGTGTCCACCTCCGCCTTCCAGATCGAGGGTGCGGTCGCCGAAGGTGGTCGCGGACAGTCGGTCTGGGACACCTTCACCGCCACACCCGGCAAGATCCACGAAGGACAGACGGCCGACGTCGCCTGCGACCACTACCACCGGTTTCACGAGGACATCGCGCTGATGAGCGAACTCGGCGTCGGTGCTCACCGGTTCTCCACCGCTTGGCCGCGGATCCAGCCGACCGGCCGGGGACCGGTCAACGCGGAAGGACTGGACTTCTACGACAGGCTGGTGGACTCCTTGCTCGAAGCCGGTGTCGCGCCGGTCGTCACGCTCTACCACTGGGACACGCCGCAACCCCTGGAGGACGTGGGCGGCTGGTTGAACCGGGACATCGCCGGGCGGTTCGCCGACTACTCCACCGTCGTCGCGAAGCGACTCGGCGATCGGGTGAAATTGTGGATCCCGATCAACGAACCCGCCATGGTCACCCTTCTCGGGTACGCGTCCGGCCGGCACGCCCCCGGCCGGACCCTGTTCCACGATGCGCTGCCCACCGCGCATCACCTCAACCTCGCGCACGGGCTGTCGGTCCAGGCACTCCGCGCGGCCGGTGCCTCGGGGATCGGCACAGCGAACAACCACAGCCCCGCATGGCCCGCCACGGACTCGCCCGAGGATCGGGCCGCCGCCACCGCGTACAGCGCGTTGCACAACTGGATCTACGCCGACCCGCAGCTGATCGGCCGCTACCCCGACGGACTGGCCGACCGCCTGCCGATCGCCGACGGCGACCTGGCGACGATCGCGGCTCCGCTCGACTTCTACGGCGTCAACTACTACAACCCCACCAGGCTTCGGGCGCCCTCCGTCGGCAGCCCGCTGGAGTTCGACCTGGTCGAGATCGACGAGTACCCGAAAACCGGCTCCGGATGGCCCGTCGTGCCGGACGGCCTGCGCGAGATGCTGGTGACCTTGCAGGACCGCTACGGCGACGCGCTGCCTCCCGTCCACATCACGGAGAACGGCTGCAGTTACCCCGAGGAGGTCGCCGACGCCGCACGGATCTCCTACCTGGACGGTCACATCAAGGCCGTGGCCGCATCCGGTGTGGACGTTCGCGGCTACTTCGTGTGGTCGATCATCGACAACTTCGAGTGGGACTCCGGGTACTCGCAGCGGTTCGGCCTGGTGCACGTGGACCACAAGACCCAGCGGCGCACTCCCAAGGACTCCTACCACTGGTACAAGAGACTGATCGCGGGTGAGTAGGGCGAGGGCGTCGAGCTCGGGCGTGCCGGAC
Organism: Pseudonocardiaceae bacterium; assembly: GCA_036008865.1. Classification (GTDB taxonomy): domain Bacteria; phylum Actinomycetota; class Actinomycetes; order Mycobacteriales; family Pseudonocardiaceae; genus DASYMV01. Next base: position 3,492 of record DASYMV010000204.1, read on the forward strand.
GCCCTCGTCGAACCGGTCGTCCCGGTCCGGCGCAGTTGGACGACGTGGCTGTTCCTGGCCAACCTCGGCCTGTGGCTGGGTGTCTACGCCCCGATCCAGGTGCTCCTGCCACAGCAAGCGGAACTGGTCGCCAGGGCGGACGGGAGCACCAAGGAACTGATCTTCGGGCTGGTCACCGGGGTCGGCGCGGCCGTGGCACTGATCGCCAACCCGGCCATCGGCGTGCTGTCCGACCGCACGACGTCGCGCTTCGGCCGCCGCCACCCGTGGACGGTCATCGGGGCGCTGATCGGCGCGGCAGGACTGGCGGTGTTGGCGAACGCGTCCACGATCGTCGCGATGACGATCGGCTGGTGCCTGGTCCAGGCCGGTCTGAGCGGAATGCTGGCGAGCCTCACCTCCGCGGTGCCCGACCGGGTCCCGGTCGCTCAGCGGGCGAGGGTCGGTGGACTGGTCGGGATCAGCCAGATGTTGGGCACGGTCCTCGGAGCGGTCGTCGTGACCGTGGTGGTAACGGGCCTTCCCGCGGGATATGTGACGTGCGCGGTGATCGTCGTGGCGGGTGCGTTGACGTTCGTGCTGCTCACCCCTGACGCTCGTCTCCCGTTGTCGGAAAGGCCGGCCGGACGGCTGCGGGACATGTGGATCTCACCGCGTGCGCATCCGGACTTCGCCAGGGCGTGGGGTTGCCATTTCATGATCAATTCAGGCAATGCCTTCGGCACCCTCTACCTCCTCTTCTTCCTGGACGACGTCGTTCACCATCCGAGTCCTGAGAACGGCCTGCTGGTGCTCATGGCTCTGTACGGGCTCGCGCTCGCCGTCGGCGCGGTCGTGTTCGGCGCACTGTCCGACCGGTCCGGTCGCCGCAAGCCGTACGTGCTCGGCGCGTCCGCGGTGATGGCCGCCGCCGCGCTCGTGCTGGTGATCTGGCAGAGCTGGATCGCGGCGCTCGTCGCGGCACCGCTGCTCGGCGTGGGCTTCGGGGCCTACTGGGCGGTGGCGCTCGCGCTGCTCACGCAGGTGCTGCCAGCGGCCGCTGACCGGGCGAAGGACCTCGGCGTGGTCAACATCGCGAACTCGTTTCCCCAGGTGGTGGCCCCGCTGTTGAGCGCCCTGGTGCTCGCTCACTTCGGCGGCTACCGAGGTCTGTTCGCCGTGTCCGCGCTCGCGACGCTCCTCGCCGGTGCCTCGATCAGCGGGGTGAGGTCCGTTTCGTGAGCGGGAAGTGACCACCGGAGTGTTCCGGTGGATCGGAGCAGCGGCCGCGGAACTGTTCACGGCACGTGGTGGTCACGCGATACTTGTGGCCCGCAGCGCCGAACAGGTCGGCGAGGGCGTCGAACGGACCATGTCGACTGGTGGACCTGCGACCGCGTTCGCCGCCGATCTCGCGGACGTCGACGAAATTCACGCGCTCGCCGACAGCGGTTCGCGCGGAGTCCGGCTCCCGGACGTGCTCGTCAACGGTGTCGAGCCGGTACTTCGCCATCAATCCTGGCGTTGAGCAGCGGATCCCCGCGCTGATCCGGAATCGAAGCGGTCCCCTCGTCTGCGCGGGAGGTGCAGACGAGGGGACCGAGTTGGTGACCGCGGACCGATGCCGGTCGGGGAGGGAGGGGTGCACGACACCGGTCCGCGGAAATCTCTGGAATCTTGAGTTGTTGCACTGGCCGGCGGTCCGGTTCGTAGCGGTCGGGGGTTCGCACGTCCCGGGCCGCCGGCCAGAAGGCGGTTGCTCGACCTGATCGTGTCGGGGGAACGACAGGTCGGGGCCGCCCGTCAGTGGGCTCGCGCCACCGTTCGACGGCTTCGGGTGACCGTGCCGGTCACCGGGGCAGAACGTTCGTGGCGAGCAGGTCGTGCCGGCGCGAGACCACCCGTGACGAGGTGCTCGTAAGCGGTGCGCCACACCGAGCACGGCGACTTCTGCTGCCGCCACCGCCCGGAGCACTCGGGGCAGTTGCCCTTCTCGTCGGGCTCGTGCGCTGCGAGCAGCGCACGCCAGCCCTCTGTCAACCGCGGCAGCTCGGAACGGGCCACCGAGAGGAGAGACGGGGCGTCTGCCCGGCTGGCCAGCTCCGTGAGCAGGTCCAAACGCTCCCACACCGCGTTGCGAAGAACTTGTCCGAGGATCTCGTCCACCGAAACGTCACCGTCACCTTTCCGCCTGCTCGGCGGCTTCACGAAGCGCGGTCCTGAGCTGTACGAGCTGGTCGGCCGACAGCACCGCGGTCTGACCAGGAGGACCGACCAGAACCACCTGGTCCTCGTCAACCATCACCGTGAGACAGCGATCCCGGTCGACGACGTCGCCGCAGCGGATCCGCCACCAGTGCCTGTGCCCGGTCGATCCGCGCAACCCGGAGTCAGGGCCGCTCGACTCCGCAGCAGCGGTGGAGGCCGCAGAGGAACCCGTGGCGACGGCAGGCTCTGCCGACCCACCGGAGGTGGTCACCGCCCGCTCGATCAGACCCACGTTGGATGTTCCTCTCCGTGCTCGCTCGCTTACCGGAACTCAGATTGCGATGATTCGTCCCGGATCGGGACGTCATAGCGCTGGCCGGTGGGACTTCCACGACGAGCGGTCAGTCGAGTTCAGTAGGGCCGATCAGCCTCGCCGATCGGTACTTCTCGACCTTGAGGAAGTGCCCCTACTCTGCCGATGACGCCCATGAGGACTGTGAGGGGGCGCAATTGAACACCATCGGTTCGCAAAGCTCTCCTGTTACGCCCGAGGTGTGGGAAGAGCAGGAGATGCGGGACGCGCTGGCGCGTCGAGAGATCAGTGCGGTGTACCGCCTGCTCCGTCGACACGGCGTGTCTCAGCGTCAGATCGCGGCGCTCACGGGCCAATCGCAGTCCGAAGTCTCGGAGATCCTCAAGGGACGTCAGGTCATGGCCTACGACGTCCTCACGCGGATCGCCTTGGGCTTGGGTGTCCCAAGGGGATACATGGGCCTCGCCTACGACGAGGCAACGGCAGTGAGGGTGGCCGCGACCGCGGGCCCACCCCATTCTGAGGAGGACGAGTCGGTGAAGCGTCGGAAGTTCCTCGCGCACGCCGCCGCCGTGACAGTCGGCGCGGCAGTGCTCGGTGCGGACTCCGGGTCGTGGGTCTCCAACCCCACACAGACTCCGGCTCCGGGACGGATCGGCATGACCGACGTCCGGCAGGTCGAAGCGGCCACTCGTGCCCTGCGCGCGCTCGACTACCAGTACGGCGGCGGTTCCTGCCGCGACGCTGTGGTGGCGCAGTTGTCCTGGGGCCAGCAGATGCTCGGCGCGAACGCCACGGACCTGGTGCGGGAGCGGCTTTTCGTCGCGCTCGCCGACCTGCACAACCTGGCGGGCTGGACCTCGTTCGACACCGGTCTCATGGACTCCGCTCGCAATCACTTCGGGCAGGCCCTCGACCTGGCCAAGCAGGGCGGCAACGAAGCGCTGGTCGCCAACATCCTGTACCGCATGGGTCGCGTCTACCTGCATCAGGACGCCCCGGACGACGCGCTCAAGGTGTTCCAGCTCGGGCAGCTCGCCGCGCAGAACTCGGGATCGGAGCTCGCCGTCGGGATCCTGTGCGCGAACGAGGCCTGGGCCTACGCGAAGATGGGCTCCGACGACCAGGCGATGCGCCTGCTCGGCCGCGCCCGCGACGAGTTCGCCAGGGCCAACGTCAGCGAGGCGCCCGCGTGGGCCAAGTTCTTCAACGAGATCGACCTCTCGTCGATGATCGGCACGGTGCACACCGAGCTGGCGCAGACGGTCGATCCGAAGTACACCCGGACGGCGATTCCCGCGCTGTCCAAGGCGGTCAACGGTTTCGGTGATGACATGAGCCGCAACCGCTCCTTCAACCTCACCTCCCTGTCCATCAACCACCTGCTGGAGGGCGACATCGACCACGGAGCCAAGGTCGGACGCCAAGCCGTCGACCTGTCCGAAGGCCTGAAGTCCGTTCGCACCAAGGACCGCATGCGCCCGCTGCAGCACGAGGCGCACAAGCGCCGCAACAACCCCGACGCGCGTGAACTGGCGGACCGACTGGCCAAGTTCACCGGCAAGGACAACGCCGCCTGAGCACCGTTCGACCGGCCGGATCGACGAGCGTCGGCCTCGACGGCCGGTTCACCAGTGAGAAGTTGTCCATCGCTCTGGAGCGGATCTGCTCCGGACTCGGCCTCGATCACCGGGGCGCGCGGCTTCTGAAGTTCACCAGCAACGCGGTGTTCCAGCTGGCCCACGAGCCCGTGGTGGTCCGCATCGTCGGCTCCACGCGGTTGCGTCACCGGGCCAGCAAGGTGGTCCAGGTCGCGCGGTGGTTGGACCAGCACGACGTTCCCGCCGTCCGGCTCCTGCCGGATGTGCCGCAGCCCGTGGTGGCAGGGGAACACCTCGCGACGTTGTGGCAGACGGTGCCGGGCACGGGCCGGCCGCTGAACGGCCGTGATCTCGCAAGGGTGCTGCGGAGGCTTCACGAACTGCCGGCGCCGTCGTTCGAGCTGCCGCGGTGGGCGCCGCTCGACGACGTCCGGCGCCGCCTCGCCGATGCCGAGGAGCTCTCAGCCGCCGACCGCTCGTTCCTGGAGCAGCGTTGCTCGGAGATTGCGCAGCAGCTGGAGACCCTCCGGTCCGCCCTGCCCACAGGCGTCGTCCACGGAGACGCACACCTGGGCAATCTGATTCCCAGCCCCCACGGGCCGGTGCTCTGCGACTTCGACTCCGTCTGCGTCGGCCCGCGCGAGTGGGACCTCACCGCCTTGCCGGTGGGTGTGGCGCGGCTCGGGCATCCGGAACGCTGGTATCGCCAGCTCGTCCACTCCTACAAGTTCGACGTCACCCGGTGGGCGGGGTTCGAGGTGCTCCGCTCGGTGCGTGAGCTCAAGATGACGACGAGCGTGCTGCCGATCTTGCGCAGTCACCCCGAAGTCCGCGCCGAGCTGCGGCTTCGCCTCACGGCGCTGCGCCGCGGTGACACCGCCGCGCAGTGGGCTCCCTATCGCTGATCCGTTCGTCGCATCGGCCACGAACCGGTAACGCCAGTCGCTCGGAATGCGAAACCAGAGCGACGGGCGCCTACGGGGCAGGCGCCGACGACATGACGAGGTGACTGTCACGGTGACTGGGATCGGGACTCGGTTGGGCATGGGACGGTGGCGCGCTCGCCGCGCGCTGCGCTCCGCCCGGTTGCTCGACGAGGTGGTCGACAGCCAGTTGTCATTGCTGGTGGGTTTCGACGAACAGCGCCGCCGCAGGTCCGCCGACTACCTCGCTGAGCTGGTGAAACTCGCTCAGGACTACCGGTACTACGCGAACGGCTGGATCGACAGCAGGGAGCTGGACCGACGCGGGCAGCTGGCCATGCAGCGCTTGGGCGAGCTCCGGCAGGACCCCACCGTGCGGCTCATCAACGACTGAGTGGCCGACCGCAGTCCGCCGCGCAGAAGTGACCATTCACCGAGTGACCGGCGAGGCCACCGCCGTTCACCTCAGGTCTGCTTGATCGCGTTGTTTCACGTTGAACATCGCTAAGCGACCGGCGCGCGGGACAGGACGACCGCCAGACCGAACGCGATGCCCATGACCGTCAGCTCCATCGCCGCCCAGCCGACGAGCGCGGTGGTCTTGTGCGCCGCGATGTGCGGCAGCAGCCGCCAGCGGATGTTCGCCCCGAGCAGTGCCAAGGCGCCCGCACACAGCGTCTTGCCGACCAGCACCAAGCCGTAGCCGGTGCTGACGAGCGAACCGGGCAGGTGCACGACGGGGTTCAGGCTCATCTCCAGCAGTCCGTTGAACAGCCCCGTCACCGACACCAGCGCCAGGCTGATCGTGGCCATCTTCGAGAACTCGGGCAACGCCTCGGCGAGCAGGCCCCTGCGGTACGCCACCAGAGTGATCAGCGCGGCGAGCCCACCCGTCCACGCCGCGGCTCCCAGGACGTGCAGCTCCATGGAGATCATCGAGTAGTCGTGGTACTTCCAGTTCGACGCGTGTCCGGTGACCGGAAGCGGGAGCAGTCCGAACATCGCGACGAGAATCCGCAGTTCTGCGGGCACGGACTCGCCCGCACGGACCGCGAGAACGCCGATGCACAGGTGGACCAGTGCGCAGACCGCGCTGAACAACAGGCCTTGACCGGCGCCGACGCGCCGGACGTAGTCGATCACGTGCTCCAAGGTGACGGGCTCGCCCGGCATGACCTCGGCGGTCTGAAGCACGATCGACAGCAGTGCGCACAACGCCCACACCGCAGCGGCGATCACCGCTGCGGGACGTGCGATCCGCAACACCGGTTCGGTCGCTGCCGGACGGGTGAACCCGAGGAGCTTCGGCAGCAGGCTGAGGCCGACGACCGCGGTCGCGGCCACGTCCAGCAGGACCCGCACCAGCGGTAGACCGAACCGGACCGCCGCCCCCGGTTCCGCGACCCCGGCCACCGGTGCCGGAGCCGAGACGGAGAGGCCGAGCAGCACGCCCGCCGCTGCGCCGAGCAGGAGCCCGCCGAGCACGTGGTACCTGCCGTACCTGTTCGGGGCGGCGGTCCGGTTCGCGGTCATCGCCGGCTGTCCTCCTTGGACCCGCCCCGCAGTGCGAGGAACACGCCGCCGCCGAGCAGCACCACCGCACCGATGATCCACGGCCAGATCGGCATACCGCCGTCACCACCGGAGGTCGATCCGGAGGCCGCCTGTGACGATCCCTGGCCGGCCGTGGCCGGGGTGCCGTTGCCCGCCTTGGTGAGGGTGAACTTCACCGAACCGGACACCGGGTGGCCGTCCGCGGACAGGACGCGGTAGCTGACGGTGTACTCCGCGGCCGGTCCGAGCGGGCGCAGTGACGCGATCACCGCGTTGCCCTTGACCGTCGGGTCTCCCGACGCCTCCCAGTGCGTGTTGTTCGGTCCGGTCACCGTCACGGAGTTCAGCTTGTCGCCGGACTGCACGGGCTGGTCGAACGTCAGGGTCACCCCGGCAGGTCCGGCGTCCACCGAGGCGCCGTCCTTCGGGTCGCTGCTGATCAGCACGTTGTGCGCCAGCGCGGGGCCGGCCATTCCGAGCATCACCGCTGCGGCGATCAACCCGGAGACGAGGAGGGACAGCCCGCGTTTCATGCCGTCTTGCTCCCGCTGCGACGCGACCGCAGGACGGCTCCGACACCGAAGCCGAGTCCGAGCGCGCCGACCGCGAGACCGGCACCGCCCAGCCAGCGGGCGGTCTTGTCCTCGCCTGCTGCGCTGTCGTGCTTGTCGCCCTCAGCCGAGGCCGTGGTGGCGCCGCTGCCGTGGTGATCACCGCCGGCCTTGGCCGCCACCAGCTTGACCAGGGGTGCCGGGTGCTCCGGCTCGGCCACACCGTCGCCGGGCGGCGGCGCGTCCCACGCCACGATCTCGCCGTTGTCGTAGGTCTGCTTGGTGGGCATGACCAACTGGTCGATGTCGCTCGGCAATGGCCCGGCCGAGATGTCGAACTCGTTGAACTGGCCGGGCTCGATGCGCACGCCCGAGTCAGCGGTCCAGGTGATCGTCCGCGCCGCCTCGGTGATCTCGGTGTTGCCGTTCTTCACCGGCTTGTCGAGCTTCGCCTTGGTGATCTCGACCTTCCAACCGGGCAGCGGCTTGGTGCTCACCGACGCGATCGGGTGGTCGGGCGGGAGGCTGACCTCGAACTTCACCGTGCCGGCGTTCGGGCGCTCGTTCGGCACCCGAAAAGTGATCTTGCTGTACCCGCCCTTGGTCGCGTCCGTCGGAGTGGATGCGGTGACGTGCGCGGACGCGGTGCCCGCGGCGAACAGGGCGACGAGCCCGGCGACGCCGAGCGCAGCCCCACCAC
>DASYMV010000205.1:0-5807 GCA_036008865.1 Pseudonocardiaceae bacterium
GACGCGGGCGAGTTCGGTCCCGACGGCACGCAACCCCTGCCGACGCCACCGGTCTGGCCGGATCCGCTCGCCGGGCTGGTGAGCGCGGAGAACTTCACCTGGATGGACAGGTCTCCGCAGGTCGTCGCCCCGCCGAAGGTGCAGGGCCCGGATCCCGAAGCCCTGCGCGAGGCGATCGAAGCCGAAATGTTGCGCGAGAGGCGCCCGTCCGAGCGGCGTGCGTCCCGCCCGCGCCCGCCCACGCCGCGTCGACCGGTACGCCCTGCTCCCGTGCCGCAGCAAGCGCAGGCCAAGAGCAGATCGGCATCGCTGGGCGGCTGTCTGATCGCCCTGCTGATCCTCGGCGGGGTGTTCTTCAACGTGCTGCGTGCTGTCTTCGAGGAGTTGGTCAAGCTCTTCCACTAGAACTCGAACGGGGTGTATCCGCTCATGCCCGTCGGCCACCCCGGTTAGGCTGATCGTGGGTGAATCACTCGGGGTCACCGACAAAGGGGTGGACGCGATCCAGGACGGCGACGCAAGACACGCGCAGGCAGGCCAGGCGAGGTCGGCCGATGCTGCCGCGTCCACGAGCCACCGGCTCCGCAGCGTCCTGGCGATCAGGCCGTTCCGGCGGCTGTGGGGAGTCACGTACCTGTGCAGCGTCGGTGACTGGCTGTCACTGCTCGCGCTCACCGGCCTGGTCAGCAGGCTCACCGAGAGTTACCAGTGGCAGAGCTTCGCGCTGAGCCTCGTCGTGCTGACCCAGTTGCTGCCCGGCCTGCTCTTCGCGCCTCTGGGGGGCGTGCTCGCGGACCGGTTCGACCGCCGCAAGATCATGGTGGTGTGCGACCTGCTGCGCGGCGGTCTCTTCCTCTCCATCGCGTTCGTCGGCAGCATCTGGTGGCTGTTCATCGCGAACTTCCTGGTCGGCTGCTGCGCCATGCTGTGGATCCCGGCCAAGGACTCGGCCGTGCCGAATCTGCTCCGCCGCCCGGACCAGGTGGAGTCCGCGAATCAACTCGCGCTGGTGATGACCTACGGCATCGCCACCATCAGCGGCTTCGGTCTCTACACACTGATCTCCGGCATCCCCGGCTACCTGCACCTGCAGAACACCGATGTCGAGTTCCGCATCGCCACCATCGCCGTGATGGTCAACGGACTGCTCTACGCCAGCGCGGCGGTCCTCGTGGCCACCCGGATCCCCGAGCTCTCCGGCCGGATCGTTCAGGTCGCGAACAAGCAGCAGGACGGCGATTCACCGAGCTTCTTCGGCATGCTCCGTGAGGGCCTCCGGTACGCCGGCGCCACCCCGCTGGTTCGCGGCCTGGTCGTAGGCATGATCGGCGCTTTCGCGGCGGCGGGAGCGGTGATCGGCACGGCCAACCTCTACGCGAAGAGCCTGCTCGGTGGCCAGAGCACGTTCGGACTGCTGTTCGTGGCCGTCTTCGTCGGTCTCGCGGCCGGCATGGCCACCGCACCGCGGCTCGCGCGACGTCTGACCTACAACCGGCTGTTCGGCGTCACCATCGTGGTCGCCGGCCTGAGCCTGATCGTCGTCGCGCTGGCGCCGCACCTGTGGATCGCGCTGATCGCGGTCGCGTTGGTCGGCGGCAGTGCGGGCATGGCATTCCTGACCGGTCTGACCATCGTCGGCTCGCAGGTCGAGGACGCCATGCGCGGGCGCACGGTGGCGTTGCTGCAGTCGTTGATGAAGATCGTGTTGTTCGGTGCATCAGCGGCCACCCCCTTGCTCGTGAGCCTCCTGCAGGTCCGCACGATCACCGTGCTCAACCACCCGATGAAGGTCGACGGCACGCGTCCCGTGCTGCTTGCAGCGGGCGTTCTCGCCGCGATCGTGGGGATGCTCGCCTACCGGCAGATGGGTGACCGGCGGACGGAGCCGATCCTGTCCGACCTCTTCGCCGCGATCCGCGGCCGCCCCGCCCGGACCGGCGGTTTCCTGATCGCCGTGGAGGGCGATACCAAGGAGGACACCAGCGTGCAGGCCAGGCGGCTTGCCGCCGTGCTGCGCGCGGACGGGCACGAGGTCCTCCTCGCCGGCGACCCGGCGATGGACGAGCGGCGGCTGCGCAGCCTGCTGTCCACCGCCGAACTGGCAGGTGTGCGGGCGCAGGCGCTGGTGGCCGCGGCGGTCCGGGCCGATGTCGTCGAGCAGCAGGTCCGCCCGGCCCTGGAGGCCGGGGTGCTGGTCGTTATGGAGCGCTACGTCGACAGCCCGCTGGCCCACTTCAGCGCGGTCGGAAGGTTGCAGACGGCAGAGCTGGAGGGCCTCGTCGACTGGGCGACCGGTCGTCTGCGGGCCGATCTGACGGTGCTGCTCGACCGGCCGCCGGGCTCGGTGCCGAGCGAGCTCGTGGACGCGGACCTGGAAACGACCATAGGGCTCATCGGTGAGGCCAGGCCGAGCCGACGCGGCCTCGACGTCGAGCACCACTGGCGGGTGCAGCGTCTGCTGACCGAGATGGCCTCGGCCGACCCGGACCGCTACGTGGTGGTGGACGCGGACGGCACACCCGACGAGGTGGCCGACCGCGTGCGTCAAGCGGTGGCGCCGGTGGTGGCCAACCACATCCCCAAGCCGGTGGAACCCCCCGCTCCGCTGAAGCCCGTGGAGAGCACGTGATCACGAACGGCGTCTGGTCGAACGTGGTCGGGCAGCCGGAGGCCGTCGCCGTGCTGAGCGCTGCCGCGGAAGCGGCCGCGACGCTGGTAGCCGGTGGCTCCGCGGCGCCCGGCGCGATGACCCATGCCTGGCTCTTCACCGGACCGCCGGGATCGGGCCGTTCGGTGGCGGCCAAGGCTTTCGCGGCCGCACTGCAGTGCACGGTGACCGATGACCGGGCGGGTTGCGGGGAATGCGCCGGTTGCCGGACGGCGCTGGCGGGCACGCACGCGGACGTGCGGGTCGTCGTGCCGGAGGGATTGTCGATCTCGGTCGCGGAGATGCGCGCCCTGGTGCAGACCGCGGCTCGCAGGCCGACGACCGGCCGCTGGCAGGTCGTGATCATCGAAGACGCCGACCGGCTCACCGAGGGTGCGGCGAACGCGCTGCTCAAGGCCGTGGAGGAGCCGCCGGAGCGCACGGTGTTCCTGCTCTGCGCTCCGTCGGATCACCCGGACGACGTGTCGGTGACGATCCGCTCGCGGTGCCGCGTCGTGGCACTCGGAACGCCGAAGGCGTCGGCGATCGCCGAGGTGCTGGAGGACCGCGACGGGGTCGCACCGGAGATCGCGAACTGGGCCGCCTCGGTGTGCGGAGGGCACGTGGGCCGCGCCCGCAGGCTCGCCACCGACGAGCAGGCCCGCGCGCGCCGGGAGGCGGTGCTGCGGATTCCGCTCGCGCTGCGGCGCGCTTCGGACGTCTTCACCTGCGCGGACGAGTTGGTGCAGGCCGCCGAGGCCGAGGCGAGCACGGTGAACGACGCGCGCAACGAGGTGGAGCGCACCGCGCTGGAGACGGCGATGGGCGCGGGCGGGACCGGCAAGGGCCCGGCCGCGGCGACCAGGGGTGCCAAGGGTGCGATGAAGGACCTGGAGAAGCGGCAGAAGTCGCGAACAACGCGGACCAAGCGTGACTCGCTCGACCTTGCGCTAATTGATCTGGCTGGTTTCTACCGCGACGTCCTGGTGACGGCGTCGCGTTCCGAGGCCAGGCTCAACCATCCCGACCGCGCGGCAGACGCGCGCACCGCCGCGGCCGCGTGGACACCGGAGTCGACCTTGCGTCGCCTGGAGGCCGTGCTCGCCTGCCGCGAGGCGTTGGAGATGAACGTCAAGCCGCGGATCGCCATCGAGGCGATGGTGACCGTGCTGCACCGCGGCTGATCCGCACCCGTCCTTTCGGGGCCGCCTTTCTTCGGAGCGAAGCGAGGTCAGCGAACCCGGCGCCGCGTCGGGAGTGCGGCCACGACGATCACGCCCACCAGCAGCATCGCGGTGCCGGTCCAGAAGATCGGCATCGTCTGATAGGCCGCGTTCGTGTAGGCCAGCGGCGGGGCGGCCGCCGGGGGAGTCGCGGCACCTCCGCCCGGCGCGGGGGTGGCCGAGCCGCAGACGACGCCACCGCCAGGTGCCGCCGCGCGGACGACCTGCTCACCCAGGGAGACTTGTGCCAGCGCGGAGGGCAGGTTCGGCAGGCTGAGCGCGTCGGTGGGCAGCAGTTGCAGGTCCAGCATCCGTGCGGTGGCGCCGAGCATGAAGCCCTTGACCGCGGGGCCGCCCTGCGTCAGCGGGCCGTCGAACGCCTCCGTCTTCTGGTTCAGCTGTGCGATCTGCAGGCGAATCACGCCGAGGTCGATCTTGCGCAGATCGGACGGAAGGCTCGCCCCCGAGGGGAGCAACCCGCCGACGATCAACTGCTTGGCGTCGGCGACACCGGGCACCGGGATGCTCAGCGGCACGTCCAACTTGGGGTTGGCCGCATCCAGCACGCCGAGTTCCTTGCCCCCCTGGGAAACGCGCAGGACCGGTGCGGTGTAGCTGATCGACGACGTGGCCGCGTCGCCCGTCGACGTGGCGATCAACGTCGGTTGGCTCGCCACGTCGATGCGGATCTCCATCGGCGTGCCCGCCAGCAGCCGGGCGCTCACCGCCTGCATCGTGGACGTCGACTGCACGGCCTTGTTCTTCGAGCCGGGCAGGTCGACGAGCTTCACGGTCGAGTGTGCTTTGAAGGTCTCCGGAAGACTCAGCAGGGAGCCCTTGTCGCCGGTGTCCTGGCCTCCCGACAGCAGGCCGCCGAGCTGGCTGAGAGGGCCGGACAGCTGCTTGAGGCCGTCGACGATCGACTGCTTCGTCGCCGGGTCGATCTTGGGGTTGTCCTGCAGCACGCCGCTCAGGTCGGGAGTGCTGGGCAGCGTCGGGATCGCGTTGAGCGCCGACAGGCTTGCGACCTCGGTGCTGGCATCGGCCAGTGGCTCGACGCACGGGCCGAGCTTGTCGTCCCAGCGGGCGTGGACCGACCCGTTCAGCACACCGGCCTTGAGCAGCGTGTCGAGCGGGCTCTTCGGCGGGTTCAGCCCGCCCGTCAACGGCTCGGGGTTGTCCGGCGCAGCGGTCTGCACGAGCGAACCAGGGGCCTGCGGTGACCTGCCCTGGACTGCGATGCCGAGCGGCGAGGCCTGTGCGATCGCCCGCTCGTTGGACAGGAAGGCCTCGGTGTTCGCCTGAGCACTGGCGAGGCCGATTCCGATCTCGGCGGCGGACTGCTTCGGCAGGTTCTTCTCCATGCCGGGGAAGATCGTGTTGGTCTCGGTCGAACCCGGAGCGAGACGCACCACGCCGAGTCCGGTGGCCGCGTCACCGATGGCGTGCGCGAGCGGCTGGGGGCCGTTGGGTGCCGACAGGGGTGCCTGACCGGGGTCAGCTGGTCCGGGAACCGTGGTCGTGGGGATCGCCAGTGCCGGTGCGGCGCAGAAGGCGATGATCACGGCGGTCGTCGGCAGAGCTGACACGAGCAGGCGTCTGTGCATGTGGGCATCTCCTCAGGCGGCGGGGAGCCGTGACCGTGGTCACTGGTGGCTCTAACGACGCCGACCCTGTGTGGTGACGCTCTTGAGTACCGCTACACTTGTGCCGTCTCGCCGCCTTAGCTCAGTCGGCCAGAGCGGTTCACTCGTAATGAACAGGTCATCGGTTCGATTCCGATAGGCGGCTCAGCGAGATGGTGCAGGTCAGGCCCCGGTTCGCGACACAGCGAACTGGGGCCTGACCCGTCTCCGAGGGTTACTGCGTGACTAACTGCGTGACTAGGCAGGCGCGCGGAAGGTTCAAGCAGTCCCAGCGACGGCCACCGCTCTGTC
>DASYMV010000206.1:0-11015 GCA_036008865.1 Pseudonocardiaceae bacterium
AGCGCAAGCTCAACAAGCTCGAGGGCGTGCAGGCGTCGGTGAACTACGCGACCGAGAAGGCGACCGTCGACTTCCCGGCGGGAATGCACGTCGAGGACCTGGTCTCCACGGTTCGTGCGGCCGGTTACGAGGCCACCGCACCGCAGCCCGAGCAAGCCGACGGCACGGGCGAGGAGACCGCTGATCTGCGGCTGCGGTTCGTGATCGCCGCGGCGCTCGGCCTGCCGGTGATCACGCTGTCGATGATCCCGCCTCTGCAGTTCCCCGTGTGGCAGTGGTTCTCGCTGGCACTGGCAGGCGTCGTGGTGTGGGTGTGCGGCTGGCCGTTCCACCGCGCCGCCGCCGTGAACCTCCGCCACGGCAGCAGCACGATGGACACGCTGGTGTCGATGGGCGTGGCCGTGTCCTACCTCTGGTCGCTGTACGCACTCGTCCTCGGCGAGGCGGGCATGCCCGGCATGCGCCACGAGTTCAGCCTCGTCCCGAGGCCGTCGAGCACGGCCGACATCTACCTCGAGGTCGCCGTCGGCGTGACGATGTTCCTGCTGCTCGGGCGCTGGCTGGAAGCGCGGTCCAAGCGGCGTGCCGGTGCCGCACTGCGGGCACTGCTCGCGCTCGGCGCCAAGGACGTCGCGGTGCTGCGTGACGGCCGGGAACACCGGATCCCGGTCGAGCAGCTCCGCGTCGGCGAGCGTTTCCTGGTCCGACCGGGTGAGCGCATCGCCACCGACGGAGTAGTGGACGAGGGCAGCTCGGCGGTCGACCGCTCGATGGTGACCGGAGAATCGGTGCCCGAGGAGGTCGGCACCGGCGATCCCGTCGTCGGCGGGACGGTCAACGCGGGCGGTCGGCTGGTCGTCGTGGCGACGAGGGTCGGCGCCGACACCCAGCTCGCCCGCATGGCCGAGCTGGTCGAACAGGCGCAGTCGGGCAAGGCGCGGGTGCAGCGACTCGCCGACCGGATCTCTGCGGTCTTCGTGCCGGTCGTGATCGGGATCGCGCTGCTCTCGCTGGCGGGCTGGCTGCTCGCCGGAAGGCCCCTGCAATTCGCTGTGACGGCGGCGGTCGCGGTGCTCGTGATCGCGTGCCCGTGCGCTCTGGGCCTGGCCACTCCGACGGCGTTGCTCGTCGGCACCGGTCGCGGCGCGCAGCTCGGCATCCTCGTCAAGGGGCCGGAGGTGCTGGAGTCCACGCGCCGTGTGAACACCGTCGTCCTCGACAAGACCGGCACGGTCACCTCGGGACAGTTGTCCCTGGTCGACGTCATCCCCGCCCCCGGGGTCGAGCGCGCGGACGTGCTGAGGGCGGCAGGCGCGGTCGAGAACGCCTCCGAGCACCCCATCGCGGCCGCGATCGTGCGCGGTGCAATCGCGGAACTCGGTGAGCTCCCGTCCGTCGCGCACTTCGCCAACACCGAAGGCCTCGGCGTCACCGGCGAGCTCGACGGGCGCAGCGTCGTCGTCGGCAGGCCGCGCCTGCTGGCCGAACGATCCGTCGACCTCCCCGACGAGCTGCTCACCGCCGCGTCGGAGGCGGAGCAGGCCGGTCGCACCGTCGTGGCGGTCGCCGTGGACGGACGGGCACACGGACTGCTGGCCGTGACGGACACCGTGAAACCCACGAGCGCCACCGCCGTTCGGGAACTGCGTGCTCTCGGCCTTCGCCCCGTCCTGCTGACGGGCGACAACGCGGTCGTGGCCAGGGCGATCGCCGCTCAGGTGGGTATCGCCGAGGACGACGTGATCGCCGAAGTGCTGCCGTCGGAGAAGGTGGACGCGGTCCGACGGCTGCAAGCCGGAGGCGGCGTGGTCGCGATGGTCGGCGACGGCGTCAACGACGCACCCGCGCTCGCCGCGGCCGACCTCGGCCTGGCCATGGGCACCGGGACCGATGTCGCGATCGAGGCCGGCGACTTGACGCTCGTCCGCGGTGACCTGCGAGTGGCGGCGGACGCCATCCGGCTGTCCCGTCGCACGCTCGGCACCATCAAGGGCAATCTGTTCTGGGCGTTCGCCTACAACGTGGCCGGCCTTCCGCTCGCCGCGCTGGGACTGCTGAACCCGATGCTGGCAGGCGCGGCGATGGCGTTCTCCAGCGTCTTCGTGGTGACCAACAGTCTGCGACTGCGTGGTTTCCAGCCGTCAGCGACATGAAGATTTCCCGCTGAGGCACTCCCCAGACACGGGTGTGCGTGCAACAATCCGAATTGCTGACACACCCCCGGTCAGCGCCTGTGGAGATCCCCTCCGGCCCCCGCGTTCCTCCCCCTGGCGCGGGGGCCTCTCCATGCACAGCGGTGTGACCGGCGCCACAAGTTGTACCGTTCCGCAATGCAACCGTTATCGTGGCGGCCGTGCCTCTTGGATCCCTTGGACGAATCAAGCCAGGCCGGCATCGCCCGCCGGCTCACGAGCAGGAAGAGCTGGTTCCCGACGAGGAGCTGACCTCCTACCTCGCAGCGCTGGCCCCCGATACCGACGTGGAGACCACTGGTTCCGGTCGCAGTTTCGGCAACGCGCAGGTGTACCAGCTCCGCCTCCAGCTCATGGCCAACGAGCAGCTGAAGGAGCTGGCGAACGAGCGGCAGACCTCGCCGCAGGCCTTGGCCACGGAGTGGGTCATGCAGCGGCTGGAGTGGGAAGCCCGCCAGCGCGGCTACTGACCCACACCTCACACGGACGACGACAAGCCCCCCATCCGGATCCGGATGGGGGGCTTGTTTCACACCTGATGTCAGATGGCGCGCACGTTCTGCGCCTGCGGCCCCTTGGTGCCCTGACCAACCTCGAACTCGACCCGCTGGTTCTCCTCCAGAGTGCGGAAGCCGTTGCCCTGGATCTCCGAGTAGTGGACGAAGACGTCAGCGCCGCCGTTGTCCTGGGCGATGAAGCCGAAGCCCTTTTCGGAGTTGAACCACTTGACAGTGCCCTGTGCCATGTACCTGCCTCCATCGCAGGAAAGCTTGGGGCTGCACCGTGCAACCCCGGCCGTCCCCGGGCGATTCCCCCACCAACCACGGTGAGAAGACAACACGCCCGCGTCTTGTTCCGCGAGCGTGTGGAGCACGAACACAGAAACCACGGCCTGCGCGGGCAAGCCTAACGCGAGTTGCCGTCTCAGCACTACTGCTAAACGCCACTCGCAGCAGTGTTGACGACGAACGGTTCACGCTCGCCACGCGGATAGCGGTTCTGCGGGTGGGCCCTGTGCGGCACTCGCAGAACACAATTTCGAAGATCAACAATCACCGTGCACGGCCCAGTGATCCGGATCACGAAGATCCACAGCCAACGCAACCCGACCCCGTGGCGTCGAGTAGGTGGAGATCGTTGCGCGTAGGGGGATTCGAATGCGTCGTTCGATGGCGGTGTTGGCGGTGGGCGTGGCGCTCGTCGCGACCGGGTGCGGTGGCGGGGGAGCCGCACCTCGGGTTTCCGGTGTGGCCCCGGAGAAGCCGGTGGCCCAGCAGGCGGCGGTGAAACCGTCGGCGAAGCTCGGCGTCGAGCCGGCCGACGGCGCGGACGGCGTGAATCCTGCCGGTCCGTTCCGGGTGACCGTCGCGGACGGTTCGCTCGCCTCGGTGGCGCTCACCAACTCCGACGGCAAGCAGGTCGCGGGTGAACTCGCCGCGGACGAGCAGAGCTGGGTGGCGACCGAGCCTCTCGGCTACAACCGCACCTACACCTGGTCGGGCACGGCGAACGGTGCGGACGGCAAGGACGCGCCGATCTCCGGTTCGTTCCACACGGTCGCACCGAAAAGGCAGGTCAGCGCGAGCCTGAACGTGGGTGACGACCAGGTCTACGGCGTGGCGATGCCGCTCGCGGTGCAGTTCAGCGCGCCGGTCACAGACAAGGCCGCGGTCCAGAAGGCGCTGCAAGTGCAGACCTCCGTGCCCACGAAGGGCGCGTGGGCCTGGCTGAGCGACAGCGAGGTGCACTGGCGCCCCGAGGAGTACTGGAAGCCGAACACGAAGGTGATGCTGAAGGCGCTTCTCCACGGAGTGGCGCTCGGTGACGGCGCCTACGGGCTCCAGGACGTCACCGCGTCGTTCACGATCGGAAGGGCGCTCATCGCCACGGCGGACACACGGACACACCGCTTCGTCGTCACCGAGGACGGCCGGCAACTGTTCGACTTCCCCGCGAGCTACGGGCTGGAGTCCGATCCCGGACGGGTCACCCGCAACGGCACGCACGTCGTCATCTCCAAGAGCGCGACCGTGTCGATGACCAACCGCAAGTACGGCTACGAGGACGTCGTGGTGCCGTGGGGCGTGCAGATCTCGTACAACGGGGAGTACGTCCACGGATACGAGGGTTCCCGCTGGGCTCAGGGCTCGGAGAACGTGTCGCACGGATGTGCGAATCTCGCTCCCGAGAACGCGCGTGCTTACTTCGACGAAGTCATTCCCGGCGATCCCGTGGTGGTGACCGGATCCAGCGTTCCGCTGTCGGCGCAGGACGGCACCTATTACGACTGGGCCCTCGACTGGAACGCGTGGACGGGCAAGTCCGCCGCCTGACGCGTTTCGGGCCCGGAACCAGTCCTCGTTCCGGGCCCGGAATTCAGCGTTCTACTTTTCGGTCAGCGCAGGGGCGGCCGGGGTCTGAAACCCGGACTTGCCGATGTTGCGCTCGACCGCGTTCTTCCACTCCCCGCTGCTGATCATCTTCTCGATGGCCGCAGCGATCTTGCTCCGGCCCGCCGTGTCCTCCTTCGCGACACCGATGCCGTAGCGCTCGCTCGTGAACGGCTTGCCCACCAGCTTCAACAGCTCGGGGTTCTCCGAGGCGTACCCGGCGAGGATCGTCTCGTCGGTGGTCACCGCGTCCACGTTGCCGGCCAGAAGGCCCGTCACGCAGTCGGAGTACTGGCCGTACTCGACGAGCTGCACGCCCTTGGCGAACTGATCCTTGACCTTCTGCGCCGATGTCGAGCCTGACACGGAGCACAGCCGCTTGCCGTTGAGCGTCTCCGGACCGTTGACCGAGTTGTCCGTCAACCGCACCAGCAGGCCCTGACCGGTCTCGAAGTACGGTCCGGCGAAGGCGACCTGCTCCTTGCGCTTGTCGGTTATCGAGTACGCCGCGACGACGAAGTCCACCTGTCGATCGATGATCAGCTTCTCCCGGTCCGCCGAGCGGGCTTCCTTCCAGGTGATGCCGCTTTCGTCGACGCCGAGCTCCTTGGCGACGTACTTCGCGACGTCCACGTCGAACCCCACGAACTTGCCGTCCAGCCGGCGCTCACTCAGACCTGGTTGGTCGTACCTGACGCCGATGGTGACCTTGCCGGCGTCGGCCCTGCCGACCACCGAGTTGTCATCCGCGCCCCCACATGCGGCGACCATGCCCGCAGTGGTGGCGAAGATCGCGGCAGCGCGGAGCACGCGTCGGAGCACCATCGACTGGATCCTTTCGAAATCGGGCAGGGCACGCCGCGGCCGGACGCACAGGTGGTCGATTGTTCGACGAGTCAGTCGTCCAGACGGTGAGACTCGTCGTGGGTGGGCCGTCGATCCCAGCCCGAACCGCGTTCGAGAGGCGGGCGTGATCGGTGAGCACCGGGTTCACAGCGATGCCACCGGCATCGCTTTCGACCTCGGACTGCTCACGACGTCATGCTGTGCACGGCAACGGTGCCGCCGGTGCGATGCTGATCGCACCGGGGCCGCACGTTACCTCGTTGCGCCCGACAGCGGGTATGACGTCGGCTACGGCAACTTGGCCCGGCACGGTGCGGCCGACCAGCCCAGCCGCGCGATCGCGCGGTTCACGTGGCCGTTCGGCACCCCCCACCGCACCGGGGGAGGTACCAGCAGCGCAGCGGACCGCACCGCGCGCAGCAGACCGGTCGCGATCGGGCCGGGGTACGGGCGGTGCCCGTGCAACTCGACAGCCCAGCGCGGCTGCACCGAGTAGGCGAGACGGCCGAGCAGCGGCTGGTAGACGTCCAGGCCCAGTCGCAGCAGTCCCGTCACCGGCGGCCGCTGCAGGAAGCGGTGGACGACCTCCGACTCCTCGGTCCGGCGCAGTACGGGACGGATCTGTTCGAAGTAGTCCGTCATCTCCGCGGTGCTGCCCGGCACCTCATCGGCCCGCAACCCGACGAGTGTCGCCGTGACCCGTTGCTCGTCCAGGTAGCGGTCGGCCTGCGCGTCGGTCAGCCCGAAGCCCGCCCTGCGCATCACCGTGAGGAACGAGTGCACCTCCGCGCAGTGCACCCACAGCAGGAGTTCCGGATCGTCGACGCGAAACCGCTCGCCCGTGGTCGGGTCCGTCGCGCGCAGCGATCTGTGGAGACTGCGGACGTGCGCGGCCGCATGGTTGACCTCGTCGGTCGTGCCGTAGCTCGTCACGCCCACGAAGTTCGCCGTGCGCAGGAGCCTGCCGAGCGGGTCCTTCTGGAAGTTGGAGTTCTGCACGACGCCCGCCACCGCGCGAGGGTGCAGCGCTTGCAGGAAGAGGCTGGTGATGCCGGCGACCCACATCGTCGGGTCGGCGTGCAACTGCCAGGTCACCGACGTCGGGCCGAGCAGGCCGGGGTCCGGTGTCGCCATGTGATCTCCTCCCCCGTCGTGCGAATTCAATGGTGGCACGACTGGACTGGCCCACACGGATTCCGAACGTCATCATGTGCCGCATGGATCTCGATCAGGCACGGGAGATCATCCGCAGCCAGCACCGCGCGGTGCTCGCTGCCATGCGCTCGGACGGAACACCTCAGATGTCGCCCGTGCTCGCCGCGGTCGACGACGAGGGTCACGTCGTGGTCAGCACGCGGGAGACGGCGTACAAGGTCAAGCAGTTGCGCCGTGACCCGCGAGTCTGGCTCTGCGTCCTGCCGGACCGGTTCTTCGGACGGTGGATCCAGGTGGACGGAACAGCCGAGATCGTCTCGCTGCCCGAAGCGATGAACGGGTTGGTCGACTACTACCGGCAGATCTCCGGTGAGCACGAGAACTGGGACGAGTACCGGGCCGCCATGGAGCAGGAGAAGCGGGTGCTGCTGCGCATCCGGCTCCTCGCCGCCGGGCCCGACCGCAGCGGCTGAGGCGAGGGGGAGCAATCCCGTACGCCAACCGCCGCAACATGACTCCAGAACCGGACAAGTCGGTAACACCGCTGATCGCGGATCCGATTCCACATGACGCAGAAGGCGTGTGCCTCTGGCGGAACGGATGCGGTCTGAGATGAGCGGTGGTAGGCGTCACGTCTACGTCGGCTTGGCGTCATTGCTGACCGGCGGGGGTTTGCTCACCGTCCTCGTGCTGAACGCGGGCACCGAGCGCCCGGTGGAGGCACGACGGGTGGACCACGTTCCGATGTCACCGCGGGAGCTGACCGCGACCTACACGACCAGCGTCGTGGCGGTGGACACCGGCGCGCCCCACACGGCAGTACCGCCGGCCGAAGTCCCGTCTCCGCCGCGACCTGCCCCGCAGGCCGATCCCAAGCCGATCGAGCCGCCTGCCGCGCCGTTGCCGGCCGGGCGGCCGACGACGGCGCGCACTCCGTCGTTCCGGTGGGAAATCTCGCTGCTCGAGGGCCTCGACGGCTGTGACAACGCGTACCAGACGGATGGCGTGTGCGTGCCGTGGCGGTTGCCGCTGAACGCCCCGAACGCCTGCGAATGGTTGCGCCAGGTCGGCGTGACCGACATCCAGGTGCACGGCAGTGACCGGCTGCGGCTCGACGTCAACCTCGACGGCATCGCCTGCGGCGAGGGCGACTGAAGGGGCAGCGCTCAACCAGGTGAGTTGACGAGCTCGCGGAACTCACCGGGGAGCTGTGACATGGCCTGGTCGTACTCCTCCTGCGGGACCGCCTCGCGCAGCGTCAAGAAGAACGCGCGGACACCTCGGGTGGTCTCCTCGCCGTTGAGACCGGTGCGCTCCTTCACGCGGTCGACCAGGTCGTCGAGCCCGAACTTCACCGCCGCCGGGGAGCTGGACTGCAACTCGTCCCGCAATGCCTCCGGCAGGTACAGCGCGAGGTCGCGGGTCTCGCCCCCGCTGAGCCGGTCGGCGAGGACTTTCAGCGTGGCGCGGGTGAGGTCTGCTGCCTCCTCCTTGGACAGCGCCGCGCGTTCCGCGACGGTCGCGAAGAACTCCTTGGCTTCCACCGTCTCGCTCCTCTCGGCTAGCCCGACTATGCGCCTGGGTGCGCGGAGCCGCGAATCGTGCCAGGTGGCCTCTCACCACAGCTCGGAGGATCGTTGGCCGTGTGGGGCGTCGTTCACGGGAGGTGAGGTCTTGCACGTTGAAGTCAGTTTGCTGACAGCAGATCCGGACCGTTTCGAAGACGCCCTCAGCTACATCGAACGGGACGCACGCCCACTGGTCGAGGACCAGCCCGGCAGCCGGGGGGCGTCCCTGATCGCGAACGACGAACTCGCCGTCGCGGTGGCGTCGTGGTTCTGGGTTTCCGGTGATGCGATGCGAGAAAGCGAGAAGACGGTCAGCGCGATCTACTCGGAGGAGGTGAAGCGCGGGGCGGGAACGGTGTCGGTCGAGCACTTCCAGGTGGCGAGTTACGTCCAGGTGAAGCGCCCGCAGGCGGGCGCCGGGGTGCGGCTCACGAGAATGGACACCCAGCCACCCCGCATCGACGAGGCGATCACCGCGTACGAGGACGTGGCGCTGCCGTGGCTGACCGAGAGCGAAGGTTTCGTCGGTGCCGGGCTGTACGTGCACCGCCGTACCGGACGGTCGATCCTCGAGACGATCTGGCTGGACGCGCAAGCGCTCGCGGCGAGCCGCAAGGCGGCGACCGCGATCCGTGTGGACATGGTCTCTGCGACCGAGAGCGAGATCCGTGCGGTCGAGGAATACCGCCTGGTGTTCAACACCGTCCGCTCCGCCTGATCCCACGCGTCGCTCCGGTGCCCTGTGCCGGGGCGACGCGCCGTGCCGATGGAAGCGAACCCATGGCTGATTTCACTCTGGATCGCGCACTGGTGAAGGAATTCATCGACGGCACCCTGGACCCGCGAGAAGAGGCGGCTCTGGCCGAGCAGGTCGCCGGTGTCCTGCCGTTCCACGAGGAACTGCACCACTCGATGGCCGCGGACCTGCTCCGCGTGACCGATCATCTCGGAGGGGACGCGCAGCTGCTGCGGTGGCTGGACCGCCATCCCGGCCGGCCACGGCTCATCGGGGAGATCTTCTCCGTCGTCGGCGTGCTCGACAACTACAGCGCGAACCCCGCCGTGGTGAACGCGTTGCGGGAGTACCGGGAGAGGATTCCCGCGCCACCGGGGCTGGAGCGCTACATCCCACCGCACACCGATGACGACACCCTGGCCAGCCTGTCGTACCAGATCGAGACGTTGCTGCGCGACGAAGAGCCCGACGAGGCCGTCCGGGTGTCGGTCGCCGCAGTGGACATGTTGCGTGACGTCGTCGCAACGGCGGCACTGTCGGATCCCGACCTGAGGGAGCTGGTGAGCACCTTCGTCGACATGCGGCGCGCCGTCCTGGAGGCGGCCCAGCAGACGTCCTGAGACGCGCTGTCCGAACGGCGTTCCGGATCAGTCGTGGACCGCCCTCAGACGCCGCTGCTGCTCGTCGGCCCATTCCTCGCGCACCGTCCGACACTGCTGGGTGGCCCACCGCACGGTGCGGCCGTAGCGCTCGGCCAACTCGGCCGGCGACAAGTCCTCTCCGCGGTCCAGAGCACGGCGGTAGTCCGCCTTGGCACGTTCCCGGCGCTCCTGGTCCGACATCCCCTGCAACGCGAACCGCTGCTCCACAGCCGACACGCCGGCGTGATCGGTGGCCGAGGGCTGGTGCGCTCCGATCGCGGGAAAGACCTCGGTGGTGGGCTCCGCTCGAGGTGCGGGCTCGAGCGGAGGTGCGGGCTCCGCCGTACGCGCGGGCCAGGAAGCCGTCTCCGACGAGCCCGTCGTCTGCTCGAGCGGATCAGCAACAGCCGGTTTCTCGTCGACCACGGCCTGGCCCTTGCTCAACGCGAGCAACGCAGTGCCCGCGACGACCATCAGCCCGTCGACCACCAGCGGACCGATGTGGGCGTTCCACCTGTCCTCGCCCCACGCGGCGAGCAGCGCGGCCATGTGCCGGTAGCTCAGCACCGCTGCGCCGGCCCCGACCGCACCGGCACCGGCGTAGCGGGCCAGGGCCCACACACCTCCGCGGGGCCACGGGACACGGGTGAGGACCTCGATCGCGCCGAGCAGCGCCAACGGCCAGAACGCCGCCGCGATCTGCGCTCCCAGCTCCGGGTGCCAGGCAGGCCCGGCATCGGCGGGAGGGATGCGGGCGTGCGCGACGTTCGCCGCGACCGAGGCGACCGTGCCGCCGACGAACGCCGCCCATGACACGAGGCGAGCATCCCGGCCGCCACTGCGCTGCCCCATCCGTTTGCCGTTCATGAGCTCCGCCACGGCGCACAGCCTGACGGGCACACCCCGTCCCGGGGATGCGGTTGTGGCGTTTCCCTCGTGTCGAATCACCGGCGCTTCGTGGGCGAAGATCGTCACAGGTGGCGGTCTGCCATCTCTGTGAAGAGGATCTTGAGACTCGAACCACCCTGGCCGTTGACGGCCTCTGATGGTGTCCGGCACTTCCCCCTGACAGGCCTGGTACCTGCACCAACGCTCACTCGATCGGTGCATGCGCACCGTCCTGGGCGGTCGTCTGCTGTGCGAGGTGGTGGCCGGCTGGATGATCTGCGGCCGACGTGGGTGTGAGATCTGCCGCAAACAGCATGGTCGAATGAGTGTCGGAGTCATCGGTGTGGTGACACGATGGGTGGCGTGACCGACGACCCTCGTTGTGAGGGCTCGGCTCAGGCTTACAAGGAGTTAGCGGCATGGCACAGGGCACTGTGAAGTGGTTCAACGGCGAAAAGGGCTTCGGGTTCATCGAGCAGGACGGTGGCGGCCCTGACGTCTTCGTGCACTACTCGGAGATCCAGGGCGGCGGCTACAAGTCCCTCGACGAGGGCCAGCGCGTCGAGTTCGAGATCGGCCAAGGCCAGAAGGGCCCGCAG
>DASYMV010000207.1:0-2540 GCA_036008865.1 Pseudonocardiaceae bacterium
CGACGTGGCCGCCTGAACGCAGCAACCGGGCGGCGAGGGTGACCACGTGACGGATCACCGCCAGCCCGTCGGGGCCTCCGAACACGGCGACGTGCGGATCGTGATCGGCGACCTCCGGTTGCACCGGGGTGGCGTCCGGTACGTACGGCGGGTTGCACACGACGAGGTCGACGGTCGAGTCCAGATCGGACAGCAGCGCGGGATCCGTCACGTCGCCGGAGTACAGGCGGATCGGGGTGTCGCCGTGCTCGGCACGGACGTCGGCGTTGCGACGCGCCCACGCCAGCGCGGTGGTGTCCCGCTCCACCGCGTGCACGACGGCGTCGGGACGTGCGTTCGCCAGCGCGAGGGCCAGCACACCCGATCCGGTGCAGAGATCGACCACCACCGGGTTTCGCACGCCTTCAAGTGACGGCAGCGCCCACGCCAGCAGCAGCTCCGTCTCCGGACGTGGGATGAACACGCCGGGGCCGACGCCGACGGTGATCGCACCCATGGGCGCCCAGCCGATGATGTGCTGCAGCGGGATTCGCTTCACGCGCTGCAGCACGAGCCGGTGCATCGCCTCGATGACGGGGGGATCGACCATCGGGGTCAGCGGCAGCCGCGTCCGCTCCACCCCGAGCACGTGCGCGGCGAGCAGTTCTGCGTCGACTCGGGGACTGTCCACGCCTGCCGCTGCCAGCATGCGCTCCGCTTCGAGGATGGCGAGGCGAATCGGCTGTCGGGTCATGGCGAGGATGGTACGGCCCGCGTTCGGGCCCACAGCGGCACTCGCGTCCCCGTTGTGAGCCAGAACGACGACTCCTAGAAATTGATCATGTGACCGGCGAGGCCGTGCACGGCCTCCTTCACGGCCTCGCTGAGCGTCGGGTGGGCGTGCACGTTGCGCGCGACCTCGTGCACGGTCAGGTCCCACTGCTGGGCCAGCGTCAGCTCCGGCAGCAACTCGGTCACGTCCGGACCGATCAGGTGACCACCGAGCAGCTCGCCGTACTTCGCGTCGCTGATCAGCTTGACGAAGCCGTTCGGGTCACCGATGCCTTGCGCCTTGCCGTTGGCGGTGAACGGGAACTTCACGACCTTGACGTCGAAGCCCTGCTCCCGCGCCTGTGCCTCGGTCCAGCCGAAGCTCGCGATCTGCGGCTGACAGAACGTGGCGCGCGGGATCATCACGTATTCGAGTTCCATGGTCTCCGCGTTCGCGATCGTCTCGGCGGCGATGATGCCCATGGACTCGGCGGCGTGCGCGAGCATCAGCTTCGCGGTGACGTCACCGATCGCGAAGATGTTGTCCACGCTGGTGCGGCAGCGACCGTCGATGTCGATCGCACCGCGTTCGGTCAGCTTCACGCCTGTGTTCTCCAGGCCGTAGCCTTCGACACGCGGCTGGAAACCGATGGCCTGCAGCACCTTGTCCGCTTCCAGCACCTGCTGCTGGCCGTCCTTGGACACGGTCACGCGGACCTTCGCACCGGAGTCGTCGATGGACTCCACCCTGGTCGACGTGTGCACCTTGATGCCGAGTCGCTTGTAGCGCTTGGCGAGCTCCGCGGAAATCTCGGCGTCCTCCAGCGGCACCACTCGGTCGAGGAACTCGACGATCGTGACGTCGACGCCGTAGTTGCGCAGCACGTAGGCGAACTCGACACCGATGGCCCCGGCGCCGGCGATGATGATGCTCTCGGGCAGGGTGTCGCTGAGGATCTGCTCCTCGTAGGTCACCACGCGCTCCGAGAGCGAGGTGCCCGGCAGCAGTTTGGTGGTCGCGCCCGCCGCGATGATCGCGTTGGCGAACGTCACCGTCTCGGTGCCGCCGTCGTTCAGCGCCACCTCCAGGGTGTTGGCGTCGGTGAACTTGCCACGCCCCTGGAGCTCGGTGATCCCGTTCTTCTTCATCAGGAAGTGCACGCCCTTGACGCGGCCGTCCGCGACCTTGCGGCTTCGCCGGTAGGCCTCGCCGTAGTCGAACGTGACCTGCCCGTCCACCTTGATGCCGAAGGTCTTCTGCTCGTGCGTGAAGATGTGCGCGAGCTCGGCGTTGCGCAGCAGCGCCTTCGAGGGGATGCACCCCACGTTCAGACAGACCCCGCCCCAGTAACGCTCCTCGACGACGGCCGCCTTCAGGCCCAGCTGGGCCGCCCGGATCGCGGCGACGTATCCACCCGGCCCCGCACCCAGGACCACGACATCAAAGTGGTTGCTCATGCCAACACCCTAAGTGCCCAACTGCTCGGACAAGAACCCCGCGATCCGATGCCAGGCGTCGGTCTGAGCTGCGGCATTGGCATGCGGTGTGCCATCGGTGAAGAAGCTCACGCCGGGTCCCGGCACCACCACGTCCGTCGTCGGCCGGTAGGGCGGCCCGGTTATCAGGTGTCCGGCGTCCGGGTAGCGGACGTGCCGGTGCGGGAACGGGTGGTCGTGCTCGGCGAGGCGTTGTTCGGCGACCTCACTCAGTTCCGCGCTCGGCCACATGCCGTCACGGCCGGCGGAGATCAGCAGAACGCTCCCGGCGATGCGCTCGACCGGGATCACCG
>DASYMV010000208.1:0-2493 GCA_036008865.1 Pseudonocardiaceae bacterium
GACTGTCGCCGATGTCGCCGCGGCGCGTGCTGAGCAGCTCGACGGTGTGCCCGGAGTGGGCGCGCAGTCCGCCGAGAAGGTCCTTCGCGCGGCACGCGAGATCGTCGAGGCCGTCGCGCGGGACACGACCGTCCGGCTCGATCCGGACCGCCGCGGGCGTGCGCAGACCGAGCTCCTGCAGCTGTTGTCCAAGTTCCGGCGGGCGAGCCAGCTCGTCACGCCGCTGCGTGAGCCGCTCGGCCAAGTGCTCGCGCGCGTCGACGCGGACGTGCGGGCCGCCTCCCGTGCCACGAGCCGCGTGCGGATGTTCTTCTCGCTGAGGAAGAACCGCCAGGCCGCGTTCGACGCGCTGGACCGGCTCGAAGCGCTCCTCGACAGCCGCGACGTCGCCGCCCTGCGCGCGGTGAACACCCAGCTGCACGTGCCGGACCTGGACCACCGGGACCTGTGGCGCGACTACGAGCTCGACGCCGCCGCGTACAACACGGTTCTCGCCGACCTCGCGGGCACGGACGCGATGTCGGATCACAGCGCTGCCAAGGGGTTCGTCCCCGCCGACATCGAGGACGAGGTCGACTCGACCCTTCTCGACACCAGCCTGCTGAAGGTGTCGCTGCGCGGTTACCAGGCGTTCGGCGCCAAGTTCGCGCTCGCCCGCAAGCGCGTGATCATCGGTGACGAGATGGGCCTGGGCAAGACGATCGAGGCCATCGCGGTCATGGCGAGCCTGGCGGCGCAGGGGCGTCGGGGGTTTCTGGTGATCTGCCCGGCGAGCGTCGTCGTCAACTGGGTCAACGAGATCGCGAGGCACAGCGACCTCGAGCCGCACCGGCTGCACGGCACCCGGCGTGACGGCGCGGTGGGCGAGTGGCTGGCGCAGGGCGGCGTCGGCGTGACGACGTTCGGCACGCTGTCGAAACTGGTGCTGCCGAAGCGTTTCCGTCCCGCGCTGGTCGTGGTGGACGAGGCGCACTTCGTCAAGAACCCGACCGCACAGCGTTCCCAGGCGGTCAACGCCGTGGTGCAGCGGGCCGAACGGGCGGTGCTGCTCACCGGCACGCCGATGGAGAACCGCGTGGAGGAGTTCCGCAACCTCGTCGCCTACATCCAACCGGGCATCGCCGCCCGCGCGAGCGGCAGCGACGCCGTCGTGGGCGCCAAGGCGTTCCGCCGGGTCGTCGCGCCGGTGTACCTGCGGCGCAACCAGGAGGACGTGCTCGGCGAGCTGCCCGAGCTGCTGGAGGTCGAAGACTGGGTCGAGTTCGGCAACCACGACCAGGGCGCCTACCTCGACGCCGTGCGGGCCGGGAACCTGATGGCCATGCGTCGCGCCGCCTACAAGCCGGGAACGACCAAGGGTTCGGCGAAGCTCGAGCGGATGCTGGAGATCATCGAGGAGTCCAAGGACAACGGCTGGAAGGTCGTCGTCTTCTCCTACTTCCTCGACGTGCTGGACGCCGTCGCGGACCTCGTCGGCGACGACGCGTTCGGTCCGCTCACCGGCGCCACGACCGCGCAGGGCCGCCAGCAGCTGGTGGACGACTTCACCGCACGCGAGGGCCACGCGGTGCTCGTGAGCCAGATCGAGGCCGGTGGCGTCGGGCTCAACATCCAGGCCGCTTCCGTCGTGATCATCGCCGAACCGCAGTGGAAGCCGAGCACCGAGGACCAGGCCATCGCGCGCTGCCACCGCATGGGGCAGGTCCGCAAGGTCCACGTGCACCGGCTGCTGATCAAGGACAGCGTCGACGCGCGCGTCCAGGAGATCCGCGACCACAAGACCCTGCTGTTCGACCACTACGCACGTGAGAGCGACGCGAAGCACTCGCACGCGGATGCCCTCGACTCGTCCGTGTCGGTCGAGCAGCGCGTGGTACTGGCCGAGCGCCAGCGCCTCGGTCTCTAGTTTGAGGTTCACGACTTCGGTAACCGCGTACCGACCTAGTGCGTCCGACTTCCGCAGAGGCCGGTGTCAGCGGACAGCGGTCCGCTCGACACCCAGATTTGCCACATCGGCGGCGGCCCGGCCCGCACCCCACTCGGCGGCGTTGCTCACCGAGACCGATCGTTCGATCATCGTGCTGATCAGCGAGCCGAACAGCTCGTCCACGGCCTGCTTGCGGTCTCTGAGCACGGGCAGCAGGCGCTCATCCTTGGGTGCCTCGTTCGCCGCGTGCAGCCGTTCACCGATTCGGGTTGCGTAGGAGATCAGGAACGACTGGCGGTACGAACGGGTCCGCGACTGGCCGGCTCGGGTGATCTGGGCTGCCCGCCGACACCATCGCCCTGGTCGCCTGCACGACAGCAGCTCGGGTGAACTCCAGGTCCAGCGCGTCGCCGACCAGCGCGACGAAGCCCAGCTTGTCGTACACGACCGCGCGGCAGCGGTTGGCCTCCACGACGACGTGCACGAGCTGCGACTTCGCACTGAGATTGTCCAGCCAGAGCCGCCGGGAGGTCGCCGACTGCTCAACGTGCCCTTCGGTATAGAGC
>DASYMV010000209.1:0-11949 GCA_036008865.1 Pseudonocardiaceae bacterium
CGTGAGAAGCCGAGGCGATCGGCCAGCTCGAGGGCCGGAACCGCGACCGAGCGCAGGTCGACCGGAGCGGGTGGATCGGTGCTCGGCACGAGTCCCAGCACCAGCACCGTTCCGGCCTCCCACGCCTCTCCGAGCTCGTCCCACGCCGTCGCGGGCGCGGCGCCGAGCAACGTCGCGTCGAAGGCGATCGCGCTCGCACCCGCCTCGCGCAGCAGCGTCACCGGAGGGATCGGAGCGCAGCAGTGCGCGATCACTCCGTTGCCGCTCGCCTTCTCGGCGGACTCCATCACCGCGGCGAGCGTCGCCCGCGCGTCCGGCTCGGGGACGGCCGGCACGGCACCGAGCTTCGACGGCGTGGGCAGCAGCCCCGACAGCACCGCGGGCAGACCCGGCTCGTCGAGCTGCACGACGACGTCAGCCCCGGTCCGCCGCGCCACCTCGGTGACGTGCGCGGCGAGCCCCTCGGACAGCGACTCGGTGAATTCGCGCAGCGCCCCCTGGTCGGTCAGCACGCGATGACCACGAGGCAGTTCGATCCCCGAGGTCAACGTCCAGGGCCCGGCGGCCTGCACCTTGACGAGCTTCGGACGCACACCCGCGCGTTCGACGGCTTCCTCGAAGGCGTCGAGGTCCCTCCGGAGCAGATCCACGGCTCGGCGGTGATCGCGTCCAGGCCGCGCGGTGACGCGGTAACCAGACGGGACGACCTCGACAGCGAGGTCCACGAGCATGGCCGCGGTCCGGCCGATCATGTCCGCGCCGACGCCCCGCGCGGGGAGCTCCGGCAGGTGCGGCAGATCCGGCAACTCGCCCACGACGACACGCGCCGCCTCGAAGGGGTCCGTTCCGGGCATCGAGCCGATGCCGGTGGCGGTTCCGGGAGACCAAGGTGTTGCATTCACGCCCACAGTGTCCCGCGAGCGCCAATCGTCTCGCGAACGATGCCCCGGTGACAGAAGGTCCAAACCCGTTGACGACGTGGTACAGACCACTTACCGTGACATCAACGGTGCCCAGCGTCGCCGGGCGCCTGCACGAACGTGGTGCGGGGATGCGTCGCGTCCCGCATCCCCGCACCACGCACCGTTCCCGCGACGGGAGCGTGCGCCATGTCCGTGCCGTCCGGTCGCACGCGGATGTCCTGTCGGGACGCCACGTCGCGGCTGTGACAGGGTGCGGGCATGGCGGAGAACGGACCGGCGGAGATGTTCGCCGCGGACAAGGCTTCCAACGCGCTCGGCATCAAGGCGCTCGACCTGGGCCACGGCACCGCCCGGCTGAGCATGACCATCACCGAGCAGATGATCAACGGACACGGCATCGCCCACGGCGGTTACGTCTTCCTCCTCGCCGACACGGCCTTCGCGTGCGCGTGCAACCGCACCGGGTCCGTCACCGTCGCGGCGAACGCCGAGATCGACTTCATCGCGCCCACCCGTCTGGGCGACGAGTTGGTCGCCGAAGCCGTCGAGCGCACCCGGTTCGGGCGCAGCGGGATCTACGACATCACCGTGCGCAGGGGTGACGAGGTGGTGGCCGAGTTCCGCGGCCGGAGCCGCACCCTGCGCTGATCCCGGTGACCTCCCTGCACGGCTGGTTCACGCGGTGGGGAAGCTGTAGGCATGACCGACGTCGCCGCTGCCGCTGCCCGTATCCGGCCCTACGCCCGACGCACGCCGCTCTGGCGCGTCGAGGTCGACGACCGGCCGCTCGTGTTCAAGCTGGAGCACCTCCAGCTCACCGGCTCGTTCAAGCTGCGCGGCGCGCTCAACACGCTGCTCGCCGGTGATCTGCCGGAGTCGGTGGTGACTGCCTCCGGCGGCAACCACGGCCTCGGCGTGGCGAAGGCGGCCGCGCTGCTCGGTGTGCCCGCAACCGTTTTCGTGCCGCTCAACGCGCCCGCGGGCAAGGTTCGGCGGATCGAAGCGACCGGCGCGAAGCTGATCCGGCACGGCAACAGCTACGCCGAAGCGGCTGTCGCAGCACGGGAGTCGGCCGCGGAGAGGAACGTCAAGTACGTCGAGGCCTACAACGACCCGATCGTCGTCGCCGGGCAGGGCACACTCGCCGCGGAGGTGGTCACCGATCTCCCGGAGGTCGACAGCATCGCGGTCGCCGTCGGCGGCGGCGGTCTCGCCGCAGGCACGGCGCTCGCGGCGGGTGGCCGGCTCACCGTCGCGGTCGAGCCGGAGAACTGCAAGGCGCTGCACGACGCGCTGGCAGCCTGCGAACCGGTCGACTCGGCGGTGGACTCCGTTGCCGCGTCCGCCCTCGGCGCCACGCGCGTGGGCGATGTCCCGTTCTCCGTGCTGAGCACCCACCCGGTGGAATCGGTCCTGGTGAGCGACACCGAGCTGCTCGCCGCCCGCGACCGGTTGTGGGAGGACTTCCGGTTCGCCGTCGAGCCGGCCGCCGCCGTCCCGTTCGCCGCTTGGCTCGCCGGACGCGTGCCCGGTGAACTGCCGTGCGTCGTGCTGTGCGGGGCGAACACGGATTGGACGCCCGATCGCTGATCCGGGCGGGACAGCGGGCGCGTTCGACCAGGATTCGCGCCAGAGCTACGCGCGCTGACGTAGGGCGAAGTGTCGCCCGAGAGCGGACGATCCCACGGCCTGTCCGGGGCACGATCGGGTGCCATGAGCATCGCACTCGTCAGGGCACCGGTGAATCGCGTCGCCTATCGGATCAGTGCCCTGCTGCTGGCCAGCGGCCTGTTCCACCTCGCGGTGTTCGCCGTGGACGGCGGTCCGTGGGAAGGGCCGGTGTCGTGGCGAAAGCCCGTGACCTTCGGCTTGTCCTTCGGCCTCACGCTGGCGTCGGTGGTCTGGGTGTCGTCGTTGCTCACGATGCGCGCCCGGACCCGCACCGCGCTCCTCGGCCTGTTCACCACCGCGTCGGTGCTCGAAGTGGCCCTGATCAGCCTGCAGGCGTGGCGCGGGGTGCCCTCGCACTTCAACGTCGAGACCACGTTCGACTCCACGGTCACCCGGCTGCTCGCCGCGGGCGGCGGCCTGATCTTCATCGCGGTGATCGGCCTGACGATCACCGCACTGCGCCGCGATGCGGGGCTTCCGCCCAGCATGCGTCTCGCGATCAGGATCGGTTTCGTCACCCTGCTCGTCGCGCTGCTGTTCGGTGCGGCGATGATCGCCAAGGGTTCGAACCTGCTGGCGCAGGGCCAGGTGCAGACGGCCTACGCGACGGCGGGCACGTTCAAGCCCGCGCACGCGGTCGCCATGCACGGCGTGCTCCTGCTTCCGGGGCTCGCCCGGCTCCTGTCGTTCACGACGTGGGACGAGGACCGCAGAACACGGGTGATCGCCCTGGCCGGGACCGGCTACGCCCTGCTCGTCGCCGCGGCGGCGGTGCTCTTCTAGTTCGTGGAGCTGATCGTGGCGCTTGCGAGCACCAGATCTCCGGCGGCGTCGGGCCGGTAGATCGCCACCGCCTGGCCTGGTGCCACACCGCGCAGCGGCTCACGCAGGCGCACCAGGAGCTGACCGTCGACCAGTTCGGCGACGGCGGGCGAGGTGCCTCCGTGCGCGCGGACCTGCGCCACGCACTCCACCGGGCCGTCGGCGAGGGCGACACCGGACGGCCACACCGGACGCGTCGACACGATCTCGGTGACCGCGAGCTTCTCGGCGGAACCGACGCGGACGTTGCCCGACACCGGCTCGAGGGACAGCACGTACCGCGGCCGCCCGTCCGGCGCGGGGGCGTCGATGCCGAGCCCCTTGCGCTGACCGACGGTGAACTCGTGCACGCCGGCGTGCCGTCCGAGGACCGCACCCGTCTCGTCGTCGATCAGCAGGCCCGGCTGCTCGCCGAGCCGGTCGCCCAGGAACTTCTGGGTGTCGCCGTCGGGGATGAAGCAGATGTCGTGGCTGTCCGGCTTCTCCGCGACTGCAAGACCTCGCTCGGCTGCCTCGCGCCGCACCTCGGCCTTCGTGGAGTCGCCGAGCGGGAACATCGCGTGGGAGAGCTGCTCACGGGTCAGCGAGGCGAGCACGTAGGACTGGTCCTTGCCGTCGTCCGCGCTGCGCCGAAGCTCCACCATTCCGTCCTCAACGGACAGACGAGCGTAGTGTCCGGTGCAGACCGCGTCGAAGCCGAGCGCGATCGCCTTGTCCAGCAACGCTTCGAACTTGATGCGCTCGTTGCAGCGCAGGCACGGGTTCGGCGTGCGGCCTGCCGCGTACTCCGCGACGAAGTCCTCGACGACGTCCTCGGTGAAGCGCTCGGCGAAGTCCCACACGTAGAAGGGGATGCCCATGAGGTCCGCGGCCCGGCGGGCGTCGCGGGCGTCCTCGAGGGTGCAACACCCGCGTGCCCCGGTGCGCAGCGTTCCCGGCTTGGCCGACAGGGCCAGGTGCACCCCGGTCACGTCGTGCCCGGCCTCCACCGCCCGCGCTGCCGCCACGGCGGAGTCCACTCCACCGCTCATCGCCGCGAGCACCCGCATCCCCGTCACACCTCCGTCTTCGAACCGATCGCCGAGCGCCGCATCCCGGCGAGCCCGGCACTGCGCGCACGTTCCACCACCGGGCCGATGGCCTCGGCGAGCTCACGCACGTCCTGCGCGGTGGACGTGTGACCGAGGGAGAACCTCAGCGAACCGCGCGCGAGCGCGGGCTCGACGCCCATCGCGAGCAGCACGTGGCTGGGCTGAGCCACACCGGCGGTGCACGCCGAGCCGGTGGAGCACTCGATCCCCTTGGCGTCCAGCAACATCAGCAGGCTGTCACCCTCGCAGCCGGGGAAGGTCAGGTGCGCGTTGCCGGGCAGCCGGTGATCCGGGTCTCCGTTGACGATCGCGTCCGGCACGACGCGGCGCACCGACGCGATCAACTCGTCCCGCAACGCGGCCAGCTCTGCGGCACGGCGAGGCTGGTCCACAACGGCCGCACGGACTGCCGTCGCCATACCGACGATCGCGGGCACGTCCAGGGTCCCCGACCGCACGTCGCGCTCCTGACCGCCACCGTGCAGCAGCGGCGTGCACGGCACGTCGCGCCCCAGCAGGAGCGCGCCGACACCGTACGGTCCGCCGAGCTTGTGGCCGGTGAGCGTCAGCGCGCTCGCTCCGGACGCGGCGAAGTCGACCGGCACGGCACCGACCGCCTGCACCGCGTCGGTGTGGAACGGCACGCGCTGCTCCGCCGCGACCGCTGCGAGTTCTCGCACCGGGTTCACGGTGCCGACCTCGTTGTTGGCCCACATCGCGGTGACCACCGCGATGTCGTCGGCCGCGAGCGCCTCGCGCAGCGCTTCCGGGTGCACGCGGCCGTACCGGTCGGTGTCCAGCCAGGTGACCTCGGCGTCGTCGTGGTCCACCAGCCACTGCACCGCGTCGAGCACCGCGTGGTGCTCCACCGCGGACGCGAGCACCCGGCGGCGACGCGGATCGGCCTGCCGCCGTGCCCAGTAGATGCCCTTGACCGCCAGGTTGTCGCTCTCCGTGCCACCACCGGTGAAGATCACCTCGGACGGCCGGGCACCGAGCACCTCGGCGATGTCCTCCCTGGCCTCCTCGATCGCCCGCCGCGCCCGCCGTCCGGAGGTGTGCAACGACGAGGCGTTGCCCGTGTTGGACAACGCCTCCGTCATCGCCGCGACCGCTTCCGGCAACATCGGCGTCGTAGCAGCATGATCGAGGTAAACCATCTCCCCCCCAAGGGTATCCCGTGTCCGGACCGCGCCGAACCGCCGGCGACCGCGGCGGAAGTCAGGCCGGCTTGCAGCGGGGCCCGGTGAGCACCGCGCCGAGCGCGGCCATCACCGCCATCAGCAGGTCGAACGGTACGAGGCCGCCCGTCGGCGCCGATGGCGAGGCGAGCGTGGTCACCATCACGCCGCCGAGACCGACCAGCAGCGCTGAGCCGAGCATGTCGCTGATCTGCAACGCGGACGAGTTGAACCCGCGGTCGGCGTCGGTGGACGCGGACAGCACCAGCACGCTCAGGCTCGACATCGCCATGCCCATGCCGGCCCCGGCGATCGCCCACAGCGGTGCGGTCGCCCACGCCGGGCCCCAAGCCGGCGTGATCAGCGTCATCCCGGTCATGCCCACGGCGGAGAGCACGAACCCCCAGCGCAGGAGCTTCTCCTGCGGGATGTCCGGCCTGCGGGCCTGCCACAGCGAGGCGCCTGCCCAGCCGAGCGCGCTCAGCGTCAGCGGGAGCCCGGCGGCGACCGGCGAGTACCCGTGCACCGAAGTCAGTGTGAGCGGGACGAAGGCCTCCACGCCGAAGAACGTTCCCGCGAGCAGAGCTCGAGCGAGGATCGTCACCGGCAGGCCGCGCCGCGCACGCAGCGTCCCGGCGGGCAACAGCGTGCGCAGGGCGGGCACGAGCACGGCGATTCCGCCCAGACCGAGCACGAGGTTGCGCCCGGTGAGGTGCTGGGCCGCCCAGCTCACGGCGGAGACGCCGACACCCGCGGCCAGCGCGGCGAGCGGAAGTCCGCGGCGGGCCGGCGTGCTCGCACCCGCGTGCGGTGGCAGCTTGCGCAGCACCGGCACCAGCAGCAGGAGGCCGAGCAGCACCAGCGGGGCGAGCGCGAGGAACACCAGGCGCCAGGTGAGGTGCTCGGTGAACCAGCCTGCCAGCGCGGGGCCGACGAGCGAGGGAACGACCCACGCTGCGGAGAGCGCGCCGAACACCGCGGGCCGGTCGCGTTCGGGGTACACGTGACCGATCAGCACGTAGATCGCGACGATCTGAGTGCCGCCACCGAAGCCCTGCAGCACGCGACCGAGCAGGAGCACCGGCATCGAGTCCGCGGCTCCCGCGACGAGCAGGCCCGCCAGGAACAGCGCCGGACCGATCAGCAACGACGGGCGTGGTCCGCGCAGATCGCTCAACCGGCCGGAGAACACCGTGGCGACCACGGAGGCGGCGAGGAACGAGACGAACGGCCACGCGTAGAGCTCCTGGCCGTGCAACTCCGCCACCATGCGGGGCATGGCGGTCCCGACCCCCATGGACTCGAACGCCATCAGGGTGACCAGCAGGACCACACCTGCTGTGGGCCCCCGGCGATCAGGGGCCCACAGGGCGCTGCGTCTGGCGTGTTCGGGCTCGGCGGTGACTGTCACGCGATCATCGTCGCGCCTCGACCGCGGTGGAGGTCAAGTGGTGTTCGGGCACCGGGAGGTCGCCGTGCATCACGTGCTCGGCCTCTGCTTGGACCAGCGCCGCCAGTTCCCGCCGATCGGCCGCACGTCCCGGCGCGATCTCGTCGAGCACGTGCACCTCGACGACCAGGCCACGCATCCGCAGCACCCGGCGAATCGAGTCCAGCAACGTCTCCGCACCCACGAACGCGGGCCGCGTCGTGGAGACGCCGCCGGCGAGGCGGTAGCGCAGGACCACCGGGCGCACCGGTACACCGGCGTCGAGCGCGGACTGGAAGAGCGCGGGCCGGTAGCGACCGGACGCCAGCCCGCACCACGTCGTGCCCTCGGCGTGAACGCCCACGGCGGCGCCGTCGCGCAACGCGCCGGCGAGTTCGGCCACCGTGCCGGGCCGCAGCGACAACCGCTCGCGGTCCAGGTACACGGTGCGGGCGCCGGTGATCAGCGCGCCGAGCACCGGCCAGTCCTTGATGTCGCGCTTGGCGACCATCCGGATCGGCTGCACCGCGTCGATCGCGAGTTCGTCCAGCCACGACACGTGGTTGCTGACGACGAGCACACCTCGACCGGCCGTTTCCTGGAAGCGGGACGGGCCGTGCACTCGCAGCCGCCCGCCGAAGGCCTGCAGCAGCCCGCGGAACCACCCGCGCAGCAGGCCCTCGCGGACCCGCCCGCGCAGCACCAGAAGGCCGAGCAGGACGCCGATCCCGGCGACCATCACGATCACGGCAGCGATCGCACGCGCCGTGCTGCGCACCCGGCCCACGGTCGGTGCCGGGGCCTCGACACAACCACTGCCGCACGGGGATTGCGGCATCCACGCGTGCGCGGGCACGCTGCCGCCGCCGGGGAGAGCGCCCGGGACGGTCACGCCGTCTCCCCGAGGAAGAACTTCAGGTAGCGCTGGTCCACGCGCTCCATGCTCAGGAGGATGAACAGGTCCGCGACGCCGAAGTCCGCGTCGAGCGCAGGGCGGCCGCACACCCACGCGCCGAGGCGCAGGTACCCCTTGAGCAGCGGGGGAAGAGCGGCCTTGGCGGGCCGCTGCACCGCGTCGACGTCCCACGGGTTGCACGGGTGCACCCGGTACTCCTCAGGTGCGTAGTGCTTGGCGTGCACCTGGTCCCAGACGCCCGCGGCGAACGAGCCACCGTCGGCCAGCGGAACCGAGGCGCAGCCGACCAGCCAGGAGTGCCCGGACAGCAGCATGTACCGGGCGATGCCCGCCCACACGAGGCTGACGACGGCACCGTTGCGGTGGTCGGGGTGCACGCAGGACCGGCCGGTCTCGACGACCGCCGGGCGAATGGGGTCGAGAGCCGAGAGGTCGAATTCGGTCTCGGAGTAGAGCCCGCCCGCCTCGGCGGCGCGCTCCGGCGGAAGCATCCGGTAGGTGCCGACGATCTGACCGTCGCGGTCGTCGCGAACCACCAGGTGGTCGCAGTGCTCGTCGAAGTCGTCGACGTCGAGACCCGGCACCGAGGTGTGCAGCGTCGCGCCCATCTCGCCCGCGAACACCTCGTGGCGAAGCCGTTGTGCGGCAAGGACTTCAGCGCTGTCCCGAGCGACCAGGAGCGAGTACCCGGGAGCGTCGGCAGCGAGATCGGATCTGGGCTTTGCGGTGCTGACAAGCAGTTGCGGCTGCGTCATGCCACGTGTGTACCGAGCCGTTGGCG
Source organism: Pseudonocardiaceae bacterium (assembly GCA_036008865.1). GTDB lineage: Bacteria > Actinomycetota > Actinomycetes > Mycobacteriales > Pseudonocardiaceae > DASYMV01. The sequence continues at coordinate 8,815 of DASYMV010000209.1, forward strand.
ACCAACGAGAGGTCGTTCCGATGACACGTCAGTGGCACGTGGATGAATGTCCGGTTCTCAGGTTTCGCTCAGGAACGGGTTCACCCGCAGGTCACCGCGCGTGAGGTGCGAAAACGGGGTGTCCACCGGATCGGTGGACACCCCGTCGCCGTGCGTTCGAACTCAACCCTTGCGCTTGCTGACTTCCTCGGTGAGCTGCGGGGCCACCTGGAACAGGTCACCCACGACACCGAAGTCGGCAATCTCGAAGATCGGCGCCTCGGGGTCCTTGTTCACCGCGATGATCGTCTTCGACGTCTGCATGCCGGCGCGGTGCTGGATCGCACCGGAGATGCCGAGCGCGATGTAGAGCTGCGGCGACACCGTCTTGCCGGTCTGCCCGACCTGGAACTGGTTCGGGTAGTAGCCGGAGTCCACCGCGGCGCGGGAGGCACCGACGGCGCCGCCCAGGCTGTCGGCGAGCGCCTCGACGACGTCGAACTTCTCCGCGCTGCCGACGCCACGACCGCCGGACACGACGACCTTCGCCTCGGTGAGCTCGGGACGGTCGCCACCGACGACCTGTTCGCGGCTGGTGACCTTGGTGGCCTTCGCGGCGTCGACGGCGGGCAGGTCGACGGTCTCCTCGACCGCCGCGCCGCCTGCCTCCTCGGCCTCGATCGAGCCAGGACGAACGGTGATGATCGGCGTGCCCGTGGCGACCTTGGACTTCACCACGAACGCGCCACCGAAGACCGACTGGGTGCCGACGCCGTCAGCGTCGAGGTCGACGACCTCGGCCAGCAGACCGGAACCGGTGCGGATGGCCAGCCGACCGGCGGCCTCCTTGCCGTCCACGGACGCCGCGAGCAGCACGGCCGCGGGCTGCACCTTCTCCACCAGCGACGCGAGCGCGTCGACCTGCGGCGTCACCAGGTAGTTCGCCGCGTCGTCCGACTCGGCCGCGTACACCTTGGCCGCGCCGTAGCGGGCCAGGGAGTCCTTCACCTTGGACGCGATGCCGGGCGATCCGACCACCACCGCGGACGGCTCGCCGATACGGCGCGCGGCGGATAGAAGCTCATAGGTGACCTTCTTGACCTCGCCGTCGACGTGGTCGACGAGGACCAGGACCTCAGACATGTGTTCCCTCCTCTCCTTCAGATGAGCTTCTGGCCGACGAGGTACTCGGCGATCTTCGCGCCGCCGTCACCTTCGTCCTCGACACGCTGACCGGCGCTGCGCGGCGGCTTCGGCGACGCCTCGAGCACCGTCGAGGTCGCGTTGGCCAGGCCGACCTCGCTCGGGTCGATTCCGGCGTCCGCCAGCGTCAGCTTGCTCACCGGCTTCTTCTTGGCCGCCATGATCCCCTTGAAGGAGGGGTAGCGCGGCTCGTTGATCTTCTCGTTCACGCTGACGACGGCGGGCAGGCTCGCCTCGAGGTTCGCGATGCCGGCGTCGGTCTCGCGCTCCGCGCGCACGGTCTGGCCGTCGACCTCGAGCTTGCGCACCTGGGTCAACTGCGCCCAGCCGAGCACCTCGGCGATCATGGCGGGGACCGCACCGGCGCGACCGTCGGTGGACTCGTTGCCGGCGATCACCAGCTCGGCGCCCTCGACGGTGCCGATCAGCTTGGCCAGCGCCTTGGCGGTCTGCACCGCGCAGGAGCCGTGCAGCGCCTCGTCGGAGAGGTGGATCGCCTTGTCCGCACCCATGGACAGCGCCTTGCGGATCGCGTCGGCGGCGCGGTCTGGACCCATGCTCACGACGGTGACCTCACCGCCTTGCGCCTCGGTCAGCTTCAGGGCCTCTTCGACGGCGCGTTCGTTGATCTCGTCGAGCACGGCGTCCGCGGACTCGCGGTCAAGGGTGTGATCAGCATCTGTGAGCTTGCGCTCGGACCAGGTGTCAGGCACCTGCTTGACCAGGACAACAATGTTCATAGGTCCTCTTCGACCTCCTGCGGACGGGCGGCGATGTGACTGGCATCGACGTGGAAGTCCAGTCGCCAGATGCTCGTGACCCTGCCATGTCATCGCCGCATTGGCATGGTGGTGTCGACCACGTGCATGTTACCCATCGGTAGCTTGCCTGCAAACCGCAGCAAGCACGCTCCAGGGCGTGACGGTCCTCACCCGCCGGATGCACGAAGAACGGGGGTGGTTAGTCGAAAGTGCCCATCTGATCGTTACCGGTGAACGCGAAGTGACGCCGAACGGATCAACCACTGCTCCAACATGCGGACTACGCTGCGTCCGCATGTACCGGCGCGTAGCGATCGTCACCGACTCCACCGCGTGCCTGCCGCCACAGCTCGCAGGCCAGTTGGGTGTCGAAGTCGTGCAGATCCAGGTCCAGATCGGGCAGAGGGTCGACGACGAGGCCCGCATCCCCGTGCCCGAGCTCGTCGAGGCCATGCGCGGCAAGCTCGACGTGTCGACGATCCCTCCGGACCCCGGCGCGTTCTTCTGGATCTACTCCGACCTGGCGGCCCAGGGCGTGCAGGCCATCGTGTCGCTGCACCTGTCCGCGAGGCAGTCGGCGACGTTCGAGGCGGCGTGCCAGGCAGCGCAGCAGGTTCGCATCCCGGTGCACGTCATCGACACCCGGACGACCGGCATGAGCCTCGGCTACGCGGTGATCGCCGCCGCCAAGGTCGCCGAGGCGGGCGGTGACGTCTCGCGGGTGCTCGCCACGGCGCAGCACCGCTACCACCGCAGCACCGAGCTGATCTACGTGGACACCCTCGAGTATCTGCGCCGGGGCGGGCGCATCGGCGCCGCCGCCGCGCTGGTCGGCTCGGCACTGGCCGTGAAGCCGCTGCTCACGATGAACGAAGGCCAGATCGCCCCGCTGGATCGTGCGTTCGGCTCCGACCGGGCCGTGCGCAAGATGGTCGACATCGCGGTCGAGCGCGCCGGCAGTGCTCAGGTCGATGTCGCCGTCGAGCACTTCGACGCCGAGGACCGGGCACAGCGGCTGCTGCGGCAGCTCCGCAAGCGGATGCCGGGCGTGCGGCAGTTCATGATCACGCAGGTCAGTTCCGCGATCGGGGCGCACGTCGGCCCCGGCGCGCTCGGCGTGACGGTCTCGCCGGTCTAGCGAAGTCCGCGACCCGGCACGGGCGAGCTCACGAGCAATCCACGTTGGACAGTC
>DASYMV010000210.1:0-3872 GCA_036008865.1 Pseudonocardiaceae bacterium
GGGCTGCCGGTGGCCACCAGCGCCCGGCCGTCGGTCCAGCGGATCAGGTCCTCTGGAAGCGCCTCGCACTTGGAAGTCGGGTTCGACAGCGGCATGATGATCGGTCGTCCGACGTGCTCGGCCATGTTCCTGACGATGTCCTCGGTGAACGCACCCGGCTGCGTCGAGGTGCCGATGAGCATGGTGGGGCGCACGTTCGACACGACGTCGGCCAGGTCGACGGCGTCCGCGGCGTGTCGGCGGGACCACGCGGCGAGCTCCTCCGGCGGACGGGCGTAGGGCCGTTGGAAGTCGTACTGGTGCTCCGTGCGATCGGTGGTGAGCAGGCCCCGACGGCCGAGCGCGTAAAAGCGCCGGGTTGCCTCGTCGGGGGAGAGGCCTTCGCGGATCATGACGTTGCGCATCGCGTCCGCGATGCCCAGTCCTGCCGTGCCGGCGCCGTGGATGACGACGCGCTGGTCGCGCATGCGGGTTCCCGCGGCGCGCACTGCGGCGAAGGCGGCGGCCAGCACCACCGCGGCGGTGCCCTGCATGTCGTCGTTGAAGGTGCAGTACTGGTCGGCGTACCTGGCGAGGATGCGCCGGGCGTTGCTCGCCCCGAAGTCCTCCCAGTGCAGCATCGCGTTGGGGAAGAGTTTGGCGGCGACGCTGACGTAGGCGTCGATCAGGTCGTCGTAGCGCTGGTCCCGCACCCGTGCGTGCCTGTTGCCCAGGTACATGTCGTCGTTGAGCAGCCTGAGGTTGTCCGTGCCCATGTCGAGCACGACGGGGATGACCCGGTTCGGGTGGATCCCCGCAGCCGCCGTGTACACCGACAGCTTCCCGATGGCGATCTCGATGCCGCCCACGCCCTGATCGCCGATTCCGAGAATGCCCTCGGAGTCGGTGGCCACGATCAGGTCGACGTCGTCCGAGCCCAAGCCGTAGTTGCGGAACGACGCCTCGACGGCCTCGGGGTGATCGACCGAGAGGTAGACGCCTCTCGGTCGGCTGAACTCGTGGCTGTACCTCTCGATGGCCTGGCCGATCGTCGGTGTGTAGACGATCGGCAACATCTCCTCGATGTGTTCGGAGAGAACCCGGTAGAACAGCACCTCGTTGCGGTCGCGCAGGGCCGCCAGGAAGGCGTTGCGGGTCAGGTCCTTGTGCACGCGGCAGTACTGGGCGTACACCCGCCGCACCTGGCCTTCCAAAGTTGACACACCGGTCGGGAGCAACCCGGTGAGGCCGAGCTCCGCGCGCTCGTGCTCGGTGAACGCGGTGCCGCGGTTGATCGTCGGATTGGTGAGAACTTTGGTGCCGCGGGCGCGGATCCGCGCCACCATCTGGTCACCGTCAGCGATCAGTTCGAACGGCGCCTCGTCCATCACGCCACCTCCCGGCTGGTCTTCTCGGGCGGATAGAGATCGGTGATCGCTCCCTGGAAACACCCCGGCGCGATCCGGTCGTTTCCGGCAACGCATGACACTGGTGGATCGCCGGTCCGACGCCGGCTGCATCGGCGCGGAAACCCAGTCCGAATCGACGCTACGTAATCACCGGTGGGTGCTGGTGCGGCGCCGCCTCGACTTTCCGCCCAGCGGCAACGTCACACCTCACCGGGGCGCACGGTCACCGTCCGATGACCGTCCGCGGGCGCGCGCAGCGAGTTGGTGGGGTCGAAAGTCCCGCCCTTCAGGTCCGAAGTCCTGGCCGGGCAAGCCGAAAGTCTTCAACGGTGCTCGCCATTCGCTGCAGCCGGAAGTCGTCGAGCGTCGCGGGAACCGACGTCGGCCCGTCGGCCCGGGAAGCGGGGAGCGTGGCGCTGCTGCCGACTGTCTTCTCAGCGCGACCAGCGTGCCCGGAGCCTGCTCAGGCGGTCCGTGGTCCCTCGTCGTCCCGACCGGCGAGCAAACCGTTCAGCGCGGCCGACGAGATGGCGTCGGCCTCCGATTCCGTCAGGGGAGCGTGGCCGCTCATCAAGCGGAACACGAGCGGTCCGAAGAGGATGTCGATCGCGGTTTCGACGTCGACGCTCCGGTCGGCCTCGCCGCGGTCCACGGCGCGTTGCCACAGCTGGGCCACGGCCTCGCGCCGTCCGGCGAGGAAGAACTCGCGGAAGAACCGCGACGCCTCGGGATCGGTCACGCAGGCCGCCAGGAGTTGGGCGAACACGCGTCCCGAGTGGCAGGTGTAGAACTCGCACACCCGCCTGACGTGCTCGCGCAGGTCACCGCGGACGCTGCCGGTGTCGGGCAGCGGGATGGCGTCGGCCATCTGCACGCCGAAGGCTTCCGCGGCGACCGCCGTGCGGCTCGGCCAGTGCTTGTAGATGGTCACCTTGCTGACGCCTGACCTGGCGCTGATCGCATCCACGGTCGCGGCGGGCAATCCACCTTCGTCGAGCAGTGCTCGAGCGGCGTCGAGCACCGCCTGCCGCGCTCGCACGCTGCGCGGACGGTGAGGCCGCACACCTTCCACCCGAACCACCTCCCGGTCAGCGCGCGGCGACGACATCGTCGTGGTCCGTCCGTCGAGAGCGCGACGGCACGCCACGTGACGAGTGCCTGCTGGACGAATCGCCGGGCTGCGCGTGGTTGCGTTGGACCGCCGGGCCGGGTGTCACATCCGCGGTCTGCGAACAGTCGTCGATGCCATGATCACACCGCCTTGGACAGCGTCTCGAACTCGTCGTCGGTCAGTTCGATCTCCGCCGCGGCGATGTTGTCCTCCACGTGCGCGACCGACGACGTGCCGGGAATCGGGAGCATGACGGGGGAGCGCTTGAGCAGCCAGGCCAGGGCGAGCTGGGACGGAGTGGCGTTGTGCTCCTTCGCCAGGGCGTCGAGCGGTCCGCCCTCCTTGGCCAGCGCACCGGTGGCGAGCGGGAACCACGGGATGAAGCCGATGCCGTTGGCCTCGGAGTGTTCCAGCAACGGCTCGGCGTCGCGCTTCGCCAGGTTGTAGAGGTTCTGCACCGTGACGATGGTGGCGAACTCGCCGGCCGCCTTCAGCTCGTCGACGTTGACCTCGCTGAGGCCGATGTGCCGGATCTTGCCCTCCCGCTGCAGCGCCGCGAGTTCACCCACCTGCTCGGCGAGGGGCACCTTCGGGTCGATGCGGTGCAGCTGTAGCAGGTCGATGCGCTCCAGACCGAGGTTGCGCAGGCTGAGCTCCACCTGCTGGCGCAGGTACTCGGGGCGGCCGACCGGAATCCACTGGTCCGGACCCTGCCGGGTGAAGCCGGCCTTGGTCGCGATCACGAGGTCGTCGGCGTAAGGGTGCAGTGCCTTGCGGATCAACGCGTCGGAGACGAACGGACCGTAGGCATCAGCGGTGTCGATGAGGTTGACACCGAGCTCGACGGCGCGCCGCAGCACGCGCACCGCCTCGTCGGGGTCACGTGGCTCGCCCCACACGCCCTTGCCGGTGAGTTGCATGGCGCCGTACCCGAGGCGGTTGACCGTCAGGTCGCCACCGATGGTGAACGTGCCGGAGGCCTGCGCGGGCTTGACCGCTGCGGTCATCACGACTCCTTCGAGAGTGAACTGTACGTACAGTTCACTCTAGGTCTCGCGCTGTGCCCCAGCGAGCCGAACGGCCGTGGTGCGATCCACCCCGAACGGCCGCCAGCGGTACTACGGTGGGCGGATGCAGGGTGCTGCCGGGAGCGTTCCGGGTGCCGAGAGCGGCACCCAGCGCACTGGCGAGGGACACGTCGTCCTGGCTTCGGCCGACAGCCGCGGCTTCGTCTCGCTTCGCGAGACGGCGACTCCGCGGCAGGAGCGGTACGCCCTGGGCAAGGCTCTGCGCAAGCAAGTGCCGAGGTCGTCACTGGGCGCCTGGACCGCAACCGCACACCGTCCGGACACCATCGACCAGATCAAGGAGAG
>DASYMV010000211.1:0-10496 GCA_036008865.1 Pseudonocardiaceae bacterium
ATGACCTCGGCCGCCCCGAGCAGGAACGCGCTGGCCGCGGCCGCGAGTCCCACCGGTCCCGCTCCTGCGATGTACACCGTCGACCCCGTCGTGACGCCGGCGGTGACGCAACCGTGGTAACCGGTCGGGAAGATGTCCGACAACATGGTCAGGTCGAGGATCTTCTCCATCGCCTGTTCCTTGTCGGGGAACACCAACAGGTTCCAGTCGGCGTAGGGCACCAGTGCGTACTCGGCCTGGCCACCGACCCATCCGCCCATGTCGACGTAGCCGTACGCCGAGCCGGGACGGTCGGGGTTGACGTTCAGGCAGATTCCGGTCTTGCCCTCCTTGCAGTTCTTGCACCGGCCGCACGAGATGTTGAACGGCACCGAGCAGAGATCACCGACTTTGACGAACTCCACGCCAGGGCCGACCTCGACCACTTCACCGGTGATCTCGTGACCGAGCACCAGCCCCTGTGGCGCAGTCGTGCGGCCGCGCACCATGTGCTGGTCCGAGCCGCAGATGTTGGTGGTGACGACCTTCAGAATCGCTGCGTGCGGCAGTTTGCGCCCCACGTTCGCCGGGTTCACGCCCGGCCCGTCCTGCAGCTCGAACGACGGGTAGTCGATGTCTTGAACCTCGACCTTGCCGGGACCGAGGTAGGCGACCCCGCGGTTGTTGGGCATCGTCGACCAACTCCTCCTGGACTGCTGGTCAACCGGGCCGGTGGGTGCTGCCCGGTTGCTGGCCGTCTCCCACCCGGACGCGCCGCCCCGCCCCGCGCGAGGTGCGCCGTCCGGCGGCAGACTTCACGGCGCCCGGCATCTCTCCGGGCCACCACAGGCAAGTCAACACCCATCAAGCCGTTCGCACAGGGCCATACGTCCCTGGACTACCGCGGTTTGTCGCGCTCCCTGCGGACGGTGACCTTCCTGCCCTTCACAGTGGCGCCCCGCAGAGCCGCGATGACGTCGTGCGCCGCGGACTCGGGAACCTCCACGAGCGAGAACCGGTCGGCGATCTCGATCGCCCCGATCTCCCTGCCGCGCAACCGCGACTCGCCTGCGATCGCGCCGACGAGGTCCGCCGGCCGGACCCCCGAACTGCGGCCGAGGCCGAAGAACAGACGCGTCATGCCCGCGGACGGCCCGCGGCCGCGGCGATCCGGGCGCGGCCGCTGCTCGGTGACGGGTGCCACCTCCGGGATCTCCTCCTGGTCGGAGTCACCACCGGTGGCCTGGTGCGCGAGCTTGACCGCCGCGAGTGCAACCTCCATCACGTCGAACTCGTCGGCCAGGGTCTCCACCACGACGCGGAAGGAGTCGAGGTCGTCCTCCAGCAGGCTCTCGTGCAGCGCGGCGCGGGTGAGCTCCAGGCGGCGCGCGCGCAGGTCGGCGACCGTGGGTACCTTCTCGATCGAGATCCGCTGCTTGGTCACCTTCTCGATGGTCTTGATCATCCGGTGCTCCCTCGGCTCGGCGAGGGTGATCGCGACGCCCTCGCGACCGGCGCGACCGACCCGTCCGATGCGGTGGACGTACGACTCGGGAGCCGACGGCACGTTGTAGTTGATCACGTGGGTGAGCTGTTCGATGTCGAGTCCGCGCGCGGCGACGTCGGTCGCCACGAGCAGGTCCGCCGTCCCGTTGCGCAGCCTGCCCATCACGCGCTCACGCTGCTCCTGGCTGATGCCGCCGTGCAGCGACTCGGCGCGGTACCCGCGGCCGTTGAGGGTCTCGGTGAGCTGGTCCACCTCGTCACGGGTGCGGCAGAAGACGATGGCCGCCGTGGGCGACTCGATGTCGAGCACCCGCCCGAGTGCGGCAGGTTTGTGCGCACGGGGTACGACGAACGCGCTCTGTCGCACCAGCGGGGCCTCGCCCGGAGGAGGGGCCTGACGCCCGATCTGGATTCGCACGGGATCACGCAGATGACTCCGGGCCATCCGGTCGATCCTGGCGGGCATGGTGGCCGAGAAGAGGACCCTCTGGCGGCTCGCGGGAGCATTCTGCAGGATCGCGTCGATGTCCTCGGCGAACCCCATGTCGAGCATCTCGTCGGCCTCGTCGAGGACGGCCATCTCCAGGGAGTCGAGGCGGAGGGTTCCGCGGTTGAGGTGGTCGAGGGCACGTCCAGGCGTGGCCACGACGACGTCGACCCCGCGCTCCAGCGCCCGGAGCTGGCGGCTGATCGGCTGGCCCCCGTAGATGGGCACCACTCGGGCGCCGAGGTCGCGGCCGTAGCGGTGTATCGCCTCCGAGACCTGGACGGCCAGTTCGCGCGTGGGCACCAGCACCAGCGCCATCGGCTCCCGGTCCTGCCGGTTCTGGGGCATGCGCTGCAGCACCGGGAGTGCGAAGGCCGCTGTCTTGCCCGTTCCGGTCGCGGCCTGCCCGAGCAGGTCGTTGCCCTGCAACAGCGGTGGGATCGCCTCGCGCTGAATCGGTGTCGGCTCCTCATAGCCCAGGCCGGACAGGGCGCGCAGCAGCTCCGGGCGCAGGCCGAGATCGGCGAAGCCGTCCCCATCGTTGGTGGTTTCGGTGGTTTCGGTGACTTCCGTGGTCATGGACGGGCTCCAGGGTCGGTGACGTGTGGGGACGGCAACCTGCGTCTACCCGCGAAACCGAGGTCGACCCGGTGGTACCAGCCCAGTTCTGCGTCGCCTTCCAGCCAGCACAGGAGGACGGGCTCGCCGTCGATGTCGGACGGGAAGTCGACGAGCAGCGGTGCGAACCCCTTGAGTTCCGCACCGGTCTGCTGCACGGTGGTCATGAGCTCGTCGAGCCGCGCCTGCGCGGCCTTCAGCTCCGGCAGCCCGCCGAGCGGCGTCGGCTCGCCGGACGAGGCGAGTGAAGCGGCCAACTCCGCAGCGTCGGCGCGCAACGCAACGAGCTCGTCGAGCACGGGTCGCAGCCGGTCGAGTTCGGCTCGCGCCTCCGACACGGTGAACAGTCCCATGTGGAGAAGCTTGCCACTTCCTGCACGCGTGCCCGACGCGGGCACCCACGGCCAATCCCAGCCGGACGACTCTCCAGGCCATGGCTCGACCTTCGCTCGTCGATCGCGTCCTTGTTCCACTGCGGCCGCGCCGGGGCGGGAACTGCGTCCGCGGGGGACAATCTCATGTGAGAGGTGGCCGCTGTGGTGGGAATCCCTCGGGCTGGGCAAAACGTAACAACTGGTGTGCCCCGGTTGGGCCTGCCCGTGGAGCACTTGCCCGACGAGACCTTGCTCGCCGCCCTGACAACGGGTGATGAGGAGGTGGCGGTCGCGTTCGTGCGGCGGTTTCAGCGGCGTGTGTACGGCGTCGCCATCGCGGTCCTGGGCGACCCGCAACTCGCCGAGGACGTGGCCCAGCAGACCTTCGAACGGGCCTGGCGGCACGCCCAGGTCTACGACTCCCGGCGCGGGTCGGTGCGCACGTGGCTCTCCACCATCGCGCACAACCTGGCGATCGACGTCGTCCGCGCCCGCAGGCCAGCGCTTCTCGACTCCGACGAACTGGCCTCGCTGGTCGGAGTGGTGACGGAGACACCCGAACGCAGGGCGCTCGCCGACGAGGACGCCGAGCAGCTGCGCCGGGCGGTCGCGGAACTGCCGCGCGAGCAGGCCCGAGCGCTCGTGATGGCCGGCATCCAGGGCATGACGGCCAAGCAGATCGCGGAGTTCGAGCGGATTCCCCTCGGCACCGCGAAGACGCGGATCCGAGCCGCGATGACGAAGCTGCGGGCGAACCTGGCACCGGAGTGGACCGACCATGCCTGACCTGAGCTGCGAGCGACTGCGCGCGTTCGACGCCGAGCTCGCGCTGGACGTGCTGCCCGCTCGTGACCGCGCCGAGGCGCTCGCCCACCTCCACCGCTGTCCCGGCTGCCGCGAGCACGTGTGCGGGCTCGTCGTTGTCGCGGACCGGCTACTCGACCTGTTGCCGGGCAGCGAGCCGCCGGCCGGCTTCGAGAAGCGCGCGCTGATGGGATTCCGTCCGCGGAAGCGGCGTCGCCGGGCGTGGATCGCCGCAGCCGTCCTGGCACTCGTCTTCGGCGCAGGCGGATGGGGCGCGAACGAGTTGTTCCGCCAGAGCCAGCAGGCGACGCTCAAGGCGGAGGCGTCGCTGATCACCGCCACGCTGACCACCGATCGCAAGGACGTCGGCGAGGTGTTCGTGCACGTCGGCGCGCGCTCGTGGGTCTACACGGCCGTCGACGAGGACAGGACCAGCGGGATGGTGCGCTGCGAAATCCGGCAGCGCGACGGCACCCTCGTACCCGCAGGTTATTTCACGCTCGACAAGGGCTACGGCTACTGGGGCGCCCCGGTGTGGGTCGATCCGCGCACCCTCGCGGGCTTTCGCGTGCTCCGCACTGACGGGACGGTGCTGGGCGACGCCGCGTTCGATCAGTAGCCCCCGGTCAGGCCCCGGATGTACGGCGCTTCCTTCTCGATCGTCGTCGAGTCCCCGTGGCCGGGCAGCACCTTGGTCGCCGGTGGCAGCGACATCAGCTCGTCCTGGATCGAACGGATGATCAGGTCGTAGTCGCTGAAGGACTGGCCGGTCCTGCCAGGGCCGCCGGGGAAGAGCGTGTCGCCGCTGAACACCGTCTCCAGGGCGGGCACGTAGAGCGACACCGAGCCGGGCGTGTGACCGGGCGTGTGGAGCACGCGGACCACGACACCGGCGAAACGCAGCTCCTGGCCGCCGACGAGGTCCTCGTCAGCGACCGAGTCCTCCCCGTGGGTCTGGTGCCACAGCTCGAGGTCGGCGGGGTGGAGCATGGTCGGACCGCCGAACTCGTCGGCGATCACGGGGGCCTGGTCGATGTGGTCGTTGTGGCCGTGCGTGCACGCGACCCCGAACAACCGCCGGTTCCCGATCGCTGCGCGGATGGGACCGCTGTCGTGTGCCGCGTCGATCACCATGACCTGATCGTCGTCACCGAGCAGCCAGACGTTGTTCTCCACGGGGACCGCCTCGCCGTCGAGCCGGAACGTCCCGGAGGTGACCACGCGGTCGATTCGGGCAGCCATCACCGCACCACACCGGGGTGCGGGAACTCGAGCAACATGTTCGTCCTCCTTCACGCTGCCGCACCCGTGTACCCGGCACGGGGTCGATTACGCTCGGGGGTCGCCATGGCAGACGACCTCGACGTCCGGCTGGACGAGATCGCCCGGCAGCCGTTCCGCGCCGAGTTCCACCTCCGCGGCCGCGACCGGGTCGACGCGCAGTTGCGCGGCCTGCCGACGATGCGCATGCACGCGCGCGACCTGATTTTCCAACGGCTCGCCCCCGCGGCGCCCCGCAACGACGGCAAGCAGACGCCCTACCGCGGCCACCCGGTGTTCGTCGCCCAGCACGCCACCGCGACGTGCTGCCGCACGTGCCTGTTGCGCTGGCACCGAATCGAGAAGGGCCGGGAGCTCACCAGGCAGGAGCAGAACTACGTCGTCGACGTGATCTGCCGCTGGATCGAGCGTGAACTCGAGGCGTGAGAACGGCCGTGGTCGTGGTGCCGGTGGCTGTTCAGCTGACCGGGCTTCCCAGCACGAGTGGAGGGGCGGACCATCGGTCCATGTCCCGGTCCGCTCGTTCCACGGACGCACGTCTGCTGGTCGGATCCGTGTGGGCGTCCGCCGCGTTCGCCGTCCTGTCGCTGGTGTGGGGACTGTTGGCCGGTTCCCAGATGATCGTCTTCGACGGTTTGTACTCCTTCACCGCCGTGCTCCTGTCGCTGCTCGCGGTCTTCGCGCTGCGCACCGCTCACAGGGGCGCCGACGAGCGGTACCCGTGGGGGCGTGAGGTGTGGGAGCCGGTGGCGATCACCGTGAAAGCCGTCGCTCTGGGCGGATTGTGCGTGTACGCGCTCGTCGGGGCGGTCGGAGAACTGCTGCGCGGCGGGCGCGAGATCGCCGCCGGACCGGCCGTGGTCTACGCGGTCCTGGCAACAGCGGTCGGTTTCGCCATCGCTTCGCGCCTGCGGCGTGGAAGCGACGAGCAGTCCGACCTCGTCCGGGCGGAGGCTGCCGAGTGGACGGGAGACGCGCTGCTCGGGGTCGGTGTGCTGGTCGGCTTCCTGGTCGCCTTCGTGCTGCAGGCGGTCGGCAACGACCACCTCGCTCGCTACGTGGACCCCATGATGGTCGCGGTGACCTCGGCGGTGTACCTGTGGGTGCCGGCGCGATTGCTGGCCGGTAGCTTCCGCGAGGTGCTGTCCATGGCCCCGTCGGCGTCGATCCAGCGCGACTTGCGGACCTGCGTGGACGACGTGGAGCAGGAGTACGGGTTCAGCGAGTCGTTCCTGCGGGCGGCGAAGGTGGGCAGCCGGATGGACATCGAGATCGACTTCGTGGTGGCTCCCACGTCGAAGGCGCAGCACGTGACGGAGTTCGACGCGGTGCGCCAGCAGATCGACGACCGGCTGGAGCCGCTGGGCTACGAGAAGTCGATGAGCGTCACGTTCACCGCGGACCGCAAGTGGGCCGTGTGATCATCCTGCTCGCTGACTGTCGATCAGCCACTGCCCGTTCTGCTGCACCAGGGTGTAGACGTGGTGCTCGGTCGCGGTCTTGCCGGAGTTGTAGACGTAGGTGACGGTCGCGGACACGGCGTTGTCCCCCTGCGCGACCACGTTCGAGAGGTTCACCGCCCGCATGGCGCCCCAGAAGGCCTGGTAGTCCTCGAAGCTCGTGCTGCGACTGCTCTTGAACGCGTCGGTGAGCCGGGCGTAACTGGCCTGGAGGTTGCCGGGGATCAGCGCGTAGTAGTCGGTGACGGCCTTGGTCAACGCCTGTGGACCGTTCTCCGCAGGCGGCGGTGGTGGGGGCGACGCCTGCGAAGTGGTCGTGCTCGGCTGCGAGGGGAGCGTGGTGTCCTCCGACGTCGCCGCGGGCGGCTGCGCGGCAGTGGCCGGGCTGCTCGGGACAGCGCTGGAGGACCTCGCCGCCGCGTTGTTCTGCTCGTCGGCGTTCTGCTTGCCGCGCGACATCAGGAGCAGGCCGCCGATCAGCGCGAGCGCCAGCACCGCCACGACGGCCAGCACGACCAGTGCGGTGCGTTTGCGGCGGCGGTCGTCCTCGGTCGCGGCCGGGTGCGGCACGTCCGGGACGGGAGCGGGACTCTCCGGTAGCTCGATGATCTCGGTGCGCTTCTCTCCGGCCGCGTGCCCGGCGTTGGGCACCACGGCCGCAGGCGCCGGTTCCGCGGCCGTGGCGGCTTCCGCGGCGGCGTGGAGTTCCTCGGCCGCCTCGGCCATGGTCGGCCGATCGTGCGGGTCCTCGGCGAGCAGCCGAAGCAGCACAGGGGCGAGGGGGCCCGCCAGCTCCGGAGGCCGGATCTTGCCCTCGGCGACGCGATGCAGCAGGGCGATCGTGTTGTCCGTCAGGCCGAAGGGCGGCATGCCCTCCACCGCGTTGTACAGCGTCGCGCCGAGGGAGAACACGTCCGACGGGTAGCCCGCGTCGTCGCCCCTGGCGACCTCGGGCGAGAAGAACGCGGGCGTGCCCACCGCGGTGCCGGTGGTCGTCGCCGTCACATCGCCCGCGGCGCGGGAGATGCCGAAGTCGGTGATCTTGACCTCACCGTGGTCGCCGAGCAGCACGTTGCCGGGCTTGACGTCCCGGTGCACGATGCCCGCCTTGTGGGCGGCGGCCAGCGCTGAGGCGAGCTGGCCCCCGATCCTCGCGACCTCGTGCGGCGGCAGCGCTCCGACTTCGGCGAGCACCGCCGACATGCTGCGCGACGGCAGGTATTCCATGATCAACCACGGCTGACCGTCGTGCTCGACCACGTCGTAGACGGAGATGGCGTGCGGATGCTGCAAGCGGGCCGCGATGCGCGCCTCCCGCATCGCCCGCTCCCTGGCCTTCTCGGCCTGGACGGAGTTGAGGTTGTCCGGCAGGAGCAGTTCCTTGACCGCGACCACGCGGTGGAGCCGCTGGTCCACGCCACGCCACACCACGCCCATGCCGCCGCTCCCGAGCCTGGAGCTCAGGCGGTAGCGATCTGCGACCTGCCGGTTCTCGGTCAAGTGCTGCTCCCAGTACTGGCGACGCGGACGGGTTACCCGGTCGGCAGACGATGCTACTCATCCGGCGGGAGCATTCGATCACCGCTGGCTCACGCCCGGCTGCGCGATGCGCACCGGCACGGTCCTGGGGCAGAGTGCTGGAGCGGTGGTCGGCCACTCGCTGCACGCGTCCGGTGGTGCGGCAGGTGGCCGACCGCGGACGCAGACCTTCCGGACGAGGACGAGGAGTTCGAACACGTGAGTGGCATCGACACCTGGTGGAAGACCGCCGTCGTGTACCAGATCTACCCGCGCAGCTTCGCGGACTCGAACGGTGACGGCATCGGTGACCTGCGGGGCATCACCGACCGCCTGGACCACCTCGCCGAGCTCGGGGTCGACGTGCTCTGGCTCTCGCCCGTCTACCCGTCACCGCACGACGACAACGGCTACGACATCTCCGACTACCAGGACGTAGACCCCGTCTTCGGCACCCTCGCGGACTTCGACGACCTGCTGGCCGCGGTCCACGAGCGCGGCATGAAGCTGGTCATGGACCTCGTCGTCAACCACACCTCCGACGAGCACCCCTGGTTCGTCGAGTCGCGCAGCGGCGTCGACAGTCCCAAGCGCGACTGGTACTGGTGGCGGTCCGGTCGGCCGGGCGTGCAACCGGGTACACCCGGTGCCGAGCCGACGAACTGGGGCTCGTTCTTCTCCGGCTCCACCTGGGAGTACGACGAGGCGAGCGGTGAGTACTACCTGCACCTGTTCTCCCGCAAGCAGCCCGACCTGAACTGGGAGAACCCCGAAGTCCGGCAAGCCGTGTACGCGATCATGCGGTGGTGGCTCGATCGGGGCGTCGACGGCTTCCGCATGGACGTGATCAACCTGATCTCCAAGGATCCCGCGCTGCCCGACGGCCCGGTGTACGACAACGGCTACCACGGGCCCGGCTCGCCCCACTACGTCTGCGGTCCGCGCATCCACGAGTTCCTGCAGGAAATGCACCGCGAGGTCTTCGCCGGGCGCAGCGACCGCCTGCTGACCGTCGGCGAGATGCCCGGCGTGACCGTCGACGAGGCCAAGCTCTTCACCGACCCGACGCGGGCCGAGATCGACATGGTCTTCCAGTTCGAGCACGTGAACCTCGACCACGGCAGCAACAAGTGGAACACCCACCACCTGCGGCTGAACGACCTCAAGGCCACGATGGCCCGCTGGCAGGCCGGGCTCAACGACGTCGGCTGGAACAGCTTGTACTGGAACAACCACGACCAGCCACGCGTCGTCTCCCGCTTCGGCGACGACGGCGAGCACCGCGTCGCCTCCGCGACGATGCTCGGGACGATCCTGCACCTGCACCGCGGCACTCCGTACGTCTACCAGGGCGAAGAGCTCGGCATGACCAACGCGCCCTTCGCCTCGGTCGACGACTTCCGCGACATCGAATCGCTCAACCACTACGCACAGCTCGTGCACGTCGACGGGGTCGACCCCCAAGACGTGCTGCCGTCCCTGCGGAGGATGAGCCGCGACAACGCCCGCACTCCGATGCAGTGGGACGGCACGCCGGGCGCCGGTTTCACCACCGGCACGCCGTGGATCGCCGTCAACCCCAACCACACCGAGATCAACGCCGAAGCCGCCCGCGCGGACCAGACGTCGGTCTTCCACCACTACCGCCGCCTGATCGAGCTGCGTCACACCGAACCCGCGGTCGCGCACGGCGACTTCACCATGCTGCTGCCCGATGACCCGAAGGTGTACGCCTTCACGCGCCGGCACGGCGGCACCGAACTGCTCGTGCTGGGCAACTTCTCCGGCGATGTGGTCAAGCCCGACATCCCGAGCGACTGGGGCGAGGCGGAACTGCTGATCGGCAACTACCCGGTCGAGGAGACCGGCCCGATCGTGCTGCGTCCGTGGGAGGCCCGCGTCCACCGTCGCCAGGGCTGACCGGTATCGGTCACGACCTCGGATGCGGCGCGGACGGCGTCGACATCTCCCGGCCCCAGGGGAGGTGTTGACGACCTCGCCCTCGGGAATGCCCTGGGAATGCTGCGCTACCACTTCGACGTCGTCTGCCCGTACAGCTACCTGCTCATGGCCGAGGTGGAGGCCGCCGAGGACTCCGGGGCCGAGGTCGAATGGGTGCCGTTCGAGCTGCGCCCGGCCCCGGACCCGCTGCCCGAGCCGAGGGGGAGGTACATCCGCGACCACTGGCACGGCCAGGTGTATCCACTCGCGATCGCCTACAACATCGAAATCCACGTCCCGGTGTACCAGCCTCGCTCGACGTTGGTGCTGGCCGCGGGCCTGTGGGCGGAGGACCAGGGTGCCGGGCGCGCGTGGCGCGGGGCCGCGCAGCGGGCGTTCTTCATCGAGGGGCGCAACGTCGGCGACGAGGGGACGCTGCGCCGGATCGCTCAGGAGTGCCGCCTGGATCCGACCAAGGCGATCGCCGCGGCGTGGGATCCGGATCTCCACACGCGGCTGCGCACGCTG
>DASYMV010000212.1:0-2958 GCA_036008865.1 Pseudonocardiaceae bacterium
CACCCTCGGCGAAGGAGCGGAGCAAGGCAACCTCGGTGGAGACGCCGTTGCGCTGGTTGATCACAAGCACGCCTCGGAATCAAGGCCTTCGGATCGATCATGAGCACCGCCGACCGCGCTCCGCAGGATCGTCGACGGCGCCATCCGTATCGGCCTCGCGCTCGGACTCGGTTCTCAGCCCTCGTCGGGCCGGCTCGGTCGCCGCGCTTCGGTCGTGGGTGCGGGACCAGCGTTCGGCCGAAGCGATACGCGGACTCCGCCGGACTCGGTGACCACCACAGCGGCGGCAGCGTCACCCGGACAAGGTGTCATGACGTTCACGTTGCGGACAGGCCGACCGGCCAATTGGCTGTGCGCCCCTGACCTCCAGTTGTCGGCTGGGGGGGTCCGCAGTAGGAACGCAGCGTCTCTCGACGCCGCGAACCCATAGACGCCGGGCCATCCGGCCGCGGAAGTCCCCCGGTGGCGCGATCCGATCGTGTGTCACCCGGCCCTCGCCGCGGCGCGGCTGAGCCCTCTGCCGGACGCTGCCGATTCCGCGGGCAGTGGAATGCGCAGCTGGAGATGCGCACCGCCCGCGTGCTCCAGCGCAGACAGTTCGCCGCCGTGGGACCGCGCGATCTCACGGGCGATGGCCAGCCCCAGACCTGCTCCCCCGGCAGGGCGCTGGCGGCTGGCGTCCAAGCGGACGAAGCGCTCGAAGATGCGCTCACGTTCAGCCGACGGGATGCCGGCACCGTCGTCGACGACGTCTATGACTGCCTCATCCCCGCACCGGTCGGACCGGATCTCGACGGAGCGAACAGCATGCCGCGCCGCGTTGTCCGTGAGATTGCGCAGTGCCCGGGCGAGCTGGTGGCCGTCGCCCACGACCTGCACCGGCGCGCCGTGTACGTCGATGCGCAGCCCGGTGGCCCGGCGTAGCCGGCCGGCCTCCGCAGCGACCAGGTCGTCGAGGTCGACGTCCTCGGACTGCGGCCTGGGACTGTCCTCGTCCGAGCGAGCCAGGAAGAGCAGGTCGTCCACCAGCCGCTCCAGGCGCGTCACCTCGGCGAGCACGTCGGCGTTGACGGTGGACCAGTCACTGGCATCGGGGTGTACCGCAGCGATCTCGTGCGCGGCACGGATGGTGGCCAGCGGGCTCCGCAGTTCGTGGGATGCATCCGCCACGAAACGGCGCTGCGCGTCGGCGGCTGCGGCGAGCCGTTCGAGCATCGCGTTCATCGTCTCGGCCAGTTGCGCGACCTCGTCCCGCGACGGGGGCACCGGCACCCGAGCGGTCGGATCGGTGGCCGTGATGCCGGCCACCCTACGGCGCATCATCTCAACCGGTGCCAGCGCACGACCGGTGAGCCAATACGACGTCCCGGCGACGAAGACGAGCAGAACTGGGTAGCCGAACGCCAGGAGGCGAATGAGTACCTCTGTGGCGTCCTGCGCGGTCTCCAGGCTCCGCGCGCTGATGATCACGACCGGGCCGTCCGGACTGGCGATTCCGCGCGCTACCACGGCGAAGGCCTCGGCCTCACCGATGGGCAGGGCGTCGCGTCGAACGGTGATCGTCTGCCCCGGAGGTGGGCGCAGGTCCACGACCGGCGGCTCCCCGACGATGGCGGGACTCGACGTGACGACGAGTCCGTCGCGACCGACCACCTGGACCAGCGCCCGCTCACCGCCACCCGCCAGGACGACGTCCGCCGCACCAGCTCCGTCCCGCGCCACCTGGGTGGCCACTGCGGCTGCGCCCTGCGCCGCGACGTCCGTGAGCGTCGCCTCGAGTTGTCGGCGTTGCAGCACGACGAAGGTCACTGCGGCGAGAGCGAGAACGAGGGCGACCACGATCGTGGCTGCCATGGCGGCCCGGACCCGGACACCGCCGAACCGGCGGAGCATCGCCCGCCCGCCCGGCCGACTGCCCGACTCACCCACCCCCGGCCGCCAGCCGATAACCCACTCCCCGAACGGTCTCGATCGCGCGTCGCCCGAACGGCTGATCGACCTTGCGGCGCAGATAACCGACGTAGACCTCCACCACGTTGTCGTCCCCCTCGTAGTGGGCGTCCCACACCGACTCGAGGATGTCGGTCTTGGAGACGACGTCGCCACGGTGTCGCATCAGGAAGTGCAGGAGTCCGAACTCGCGTGGTGTCAGCGTCACCTCGTCGTCACCCCGACGGACGGTTCGAGTGGCCGGATCGAGGGTCAGGTCACCCGCTGCGAGCACCGCCGGCCGGACGGGAGCGCCGCGGCGGATCAACGCTCGAAGGCGTGCAACGAGGACAAGGAACGAGAACGGCTTGGTGAGGTAGTCGTCAGCTCCCAGGTCCAGTGCATCGGCCTGGTCGTAGTCGCCGTCCTTCGCCGTCAGCATCAGCACGGGGGTCCAGACGCCGGCTGCACGCATGCGCCGGCACACCTCATAGCCGTTGAGCCCCGGGAGCATGATGTCGAGCACGACGACGTCGTAGGTGTGAACCTCGGCGTTGAAGAGACCGTCGGTCCCGTCGTGGACCACGTCGACGACGAAGCCCTCGGCACTCAATCCTCGGCGGACGTTCTCGGCCAGCCGCACCTCGTCCTCCACCAGCAGCACCCGCACCAGCACCCACCTCCCTCACCGCGGAGTGTGCCGGGTGCATCCTGAGACCCCGCTGAGACGAAGATCCGACCAAACGACATCCGATCCTCGCATGTCCCAAGCTTCACTCCCATTGGGATGCGTGAGCTGCGTCGACCACCCCGGGGGTCGCCGCGGCCCTTGAACGTCCCCGGATCGACGCTGTACGCGTGGTGGCCCCGCCCCCGGCAACAGGGACGGAGGCGGGGCGAGACGACAGCGGCACCGTCCGCGGTGCGCCCGCCGCGGACGCCGTCAACTCTCCCGCAGCGAGGACGCCAACGCCCGGCGCGTCCAGGCGAGGACCACCGCGCAGGCCACCGCGGTGCTGCCGACGACCG